>CAYQWI010000272.1:0-3429 GCA_964421165.1 uncultured Natronomonas sp. | reverse complement strand
CTACATCTTCGTGAACGAACCCGAGGACGGCTACGACACCGTCGAGTGGCTCGCGGATCGACCCTACTGCGACGGCCAGGTCGGGACGATGGGAACCTCCTACATGGCCTGGGTTCAAAGCGGGCTGGCGACGCTGGATCCGCCGAGCCTCGAAGCGATGTTCATAAACCAGGGGGCGGCGAACGGCTGGGAGGCGGTTCTGCGTCACAATGGCGCCTTCGAAATGCGGTGGCTCACGTGGGCGCTGACGATCGGCGGCGGATTCGCGAAACGCGCCCTCGAGGATCCCGACGTCCAGCGAACGCTCGCCGATGTCGACACCCGCGACGTCCTGGCAAACGAACCCCCGATCGGAGGCCAGTCGCCACTCCGTCACATCCCGAACTATGAACGCTGGGCGCTGGATCTCATGACGACCGAAGGATCCGATGCGCTGTGGGACGGCCGCGGTGTCAACTTCAAACGCTACCTCGATGAAAGTGCTGACGTTCCCACGGTGTACGCCGGCGGCTGGTACGACTCCTACGGAAAGGCGACAAGCGATAGCTTCCGGGCCTTCGCCGACGCCAAACAGAGCGACCACTACCTGATCATGGGCCCATGGACACACGGGATGGCCGACGCCTGGGACAAACCCCACTCCGGAGAGGCGTGGTTCGGCGACGCCGCCCGGATCGATTACCTCGAGGCGAAACTGGCGTTCTTTGATCGCTATCTCAAGGGAGCCGACACCTGGAATCGCGACCCAGTGACGTATTTCCGGATGGGGGCTGGCGAGGAACCAACGACCGCGACCGCGACCGGAAGCGGGAAACTCCGACGCGGCGGTCGGTGGGCCACGGCGGCTGAGTGGCCGCTTCCCGACGCCGACTCGACGACCTACTACGCACACCCGGACGGACGACTCGCACCCACCCTGCCCGACGCCGAAACCGGGAGTACGACCTATGAGTTCGATCCCGCAGATCCCGTCCCGACCCTCGGCGGGAACTGCTCGTCGTATTACACGTTCGAGCCACGTGAAGAGACGATCGAGGAGTTCCCGCTCGCGGATCGTCCAACGAAGAGCATCACCGGTCGGGGCGGCTACGACCAGCGAACGCGCCCCGAAACCTTCGGTGCAGAGCCGCCATACGGCCCCATCGAGGAGCGCGACGACGTCGTCACGTTCCGGACACCGCCGCTTTCCAGGCCCGTCGAGATCGCTGGCCCGATCACCGTCTGCGTCTACGGCTCTACCGACGCCCCCGACACCGACTTCACCGCGAAACTGATCCACGAGTATCCGCCCAGCAAGGATTATCCCGGCGGCTTCGCGCTGAACCTGTGTGATTCGGTCTGTCGGGCTCGGTATCGCGGCTACCGACGGGATCCCGATCCCATCACTCCCGGCGAGATCTACGCCTTCGAGATGGAGCCATACCCCACAGCGAACGTCTTCTCCGAGAACCACCGGATTCGACTCGATATCTCCTCTTCGAACTTCCCACGGTACGACGTCAATCACAACACCGGCGACTCCCCAGGCAGTCGCGAGCGGATCGTCGCCACCAATACTGTCTATCACGAGCGAAACCACCCTACTCACGTCGAACTTCCTATCCGGACGTCATCCTGACTCGGCAGCGTTCCCACGATTCGACCGGCTGCATGACGCCAAACGTTGGTTCGGACGAAGCGACATCCGAATCGTCTGCACCGATCGATTCGAATTTATAGAATCCCGGAGAGACAACCCAATCGGTGAGACGTGGCGGCGAACCGCCCGATTGGCACTCACACGACGGGTGGGCCTCGGGACGTTGTCCGCGAGGTCCGTTCGGACCCGGCCGGTCCCCCTACACTCGATACTATTCGATCCGATCGCATCGATCGGAAGTAGGGAGGGATGGTCGCATTACTGCGGCTGGCTGGGGAAAACGCGCGTATCCCCGGAAATTTGAGGACAAATTATTTTCGTTCGTACACCGTACGTCCGGGTATGTCTCACGAAATTTCGGACGAAACGACCGTGAACGAGAGCTACTCGATCACGGTGCCGGCAGCGGTACGGCGGAAAGCGGGCGTCGAAGCGGGTGACAAACTCCGCTGGCACGTAGACGAGGATGGGGCGATCTCGGTCGAACTCGTCAAACAACGCTACGGGGCGTTTTCGCGGTTGGATCCCGTCGATATCGGCGAACCGACCGACGCCGCAGAAGATCACGACCGCCTCGCTGGAGACACCTGATGGCCGGTGCCGTCGTCGACGCGAACGTTCTCATTGCCGCCCGTCTCTCTCGCGACCAAAATCCCGCGAAACGGTGAGCGTATCGTTTCTGAGTTCCATTAGTTCTCTCCATGGAACGCTGAGAAATTAAGCGCTATGTCATAGCGGTAACAGCGCGGAAACTCACGACTGAAGTCGTGGGTTTTCTCTTCAACTTCTGTAATGAGAACTATCGTCACTATCCGTATGAAAGCAGTCAGGAATCGAGTTCGTCGCCGTAGGCTTCGAGGAGATCCCACTCTTCGCGCATGAGTTCTCGAACACCGTGGGTAAGGAGTCCCTCACCGAGCGATGTCGCCCGATAATACGAGTGCAAGCCGTCGGTGTCCGGCTCCGTTCGCTTTCGATTCTCGACGAGCCCGACTGCAACGAGTCGATCGAGATGGTAATGCAGCGTGTTCGACTCCACGTCGAGTGCGTTCCGAAGCTCCGACGCGCTCTGGGAGCCAGCCTCAAGCAGCCGATTTAGAATCCGAAAGCGTGTCTCATTGCCGATCGTCCGTTGCATATCGAGGTACTGCTCAAAAGAGAGAAGACTGTGTTCCGGGAGCAGTCCCTCGAGATCGTCGGGCGTACTCCCAGTCCGATCTGTCTCGGCCATGTCTCTACCTCGAATGGCTATTTGTATAAACGTTTGCTGACTCAGCATTTACAGAAATTCACTCCATTTATATTGATACCCGCTCGGAGTACGGACATGCGAGAGAGATTGCAACGAGAACTCGGTACGCTCCCCCATTCTCGATTCCTCGTGTACCTCATGGGCCCCTACAAAACATTCGATCTCGAAGCTATGGCTGAAGGAATCGACTCGGGGACACAGCTTGATCCTGAATCGATCCCCGAAGCCGTGGATTTTGGGACTCTTGTTGGTACTGAGAGAGACCTCGATGCGGACGAAGCCGTCTTGGATTTACTGTTTGATGTCCGCGATAGACTCCGAACGGATCCCGGAGTGAATGCGTTTCTCGCGATCGATGCCGACATTCCGCTCGAAGAGATGGATGCAGCGACCCAAAGCGTCGAATTTGCGCTGGCGAGTAATGCAGTCGTGTATATTGTTCCGCAGATCGGTGACAATCTCGGTGTCGGCATCGAAGTCGGATCGGTACTCGAAGCGATTTTTCAGGATACTGATAGAGAAACACGTCACGACGAAC
>CAYQWI010000271.1:1374-3439 GCA_964421165.1 uncultured Natronomonas sp. | reverse complement strand
GCTGCGGGACCCAATCGGACGTTATCACGGGGTGGGAAGCGCCTCGTGGTATTATTCGCTCGCTCCGTCTCTAGACTAGCGGAGTGGTTTCCGATGGATGCATTCGTTATGAAAGAGATCGGCGAGGTCGGGTCCGCTGACAAGGACGTACCGGAAGCGGGATCGGCCGACGCTATCGTTCGTCCGACGGTTGGACTCATCTGTACGTCGGATGTACACACTGTTCACGGAGCGATCGGTGAGCGGGAGAACCTGACGCTCGGCCACGAGATCGTTGGCGTGGTCGAAACCGTGGGGGAAGACATCGAGGACTTCACGCCGGGAGATCGGGTTGCAGTCGGTGCGATCACCCCCGACTGGGGTTCACTCGCCGCACAAGCCGGTCACCCGTCCCAGTCGAATCAGGCGCTCGGCGGGTGGAAATTCGCCAACGTGAAAGACGGCACCTTTGCCGAGTACGTTCACGTGAACGATGCGGACGCGAACATGGCGCATATCCCCGAGAGCGTGACCGACGAGGAAGCGGTGTACGTGACCGACATAATGAGCACGGGATTCATGGGCGCAGAACACGCCGAGATTCCAGTCGGTGGCACGGTGGCCGTGTTCGCTCAGGGACCGGTCGGCCTGATGGCGACGAAAGGCGCGGCGCTTCGAGGCGCCGGACACATCATCGCAGTCGAGACGGTTCCAAATCGGCAGGAGCTCGCTCGAACGTACGGCGCGGACGACGTTGTCGATTTCGAGGACGGGGATCCGGTCGAGCAGATCATGGAGCTGACAAACGGCGACGGCGTCGACGCTGCTGTCGAAGCGCTCGGGACGAGTCGGACGCTCGAACAGTGCGTCTCGGTGACCAAGGCCGGAGGGACGATCTCGAACGTCGGTTATCACGGCGAAGGAGAATATGTCAACATCCCCCGTGAAGGCTGGGGTGTTGGGATGGCCGAAAAAGATATCGTCACCGGGCTCTGTCCTGGCGGTCGGCTCCGTTTGCAACGCTTGCTCCGGTTGCTCGAACGGGATCGCGTCGACCCGACACATATGACCACGCACGAATTCGGATTCGGCGAGATCGAAGAGGCGTTTCGGGTGATGGAGAGCAAAGAGGACGGTATCATCAAACCGCTCATCACTTTCGAGTGATACTGGCCGCTGCCTCCCCTCGACGCAGTTCGGCCCCCTGAGGTGTCGAATATTGGGTCGAAGCTACAGCCGCCGGTGTGCGTCGACGAGATCTCTTCACGAATTGACGTCGTCTTTTACCGGGAATCACTCGGCCAGACAGCATCGATTTCCGCTACTCCGGGACAACGAGTCGTATCAAAGGACGAGCGATTCTCGGATACTGTCGGCCGCCGTCGCGAGTTCCATCCGCTCGTCGTCAGAGAGATCCCATTCGTGGATCTCCTCGACACCGTCGGAATCGAGCGTTAGCGGGACGCTGATACACACGTCGGATTCGCCGTACTCCCCGTCCAGCGGCGTCGATAGACAGACTGGTTCATCACAGCCCCCCGTCACGATCGAGCGTACGAGCAGGGCGACACCGCGGCCACTGACCCACCGAGAGGTCTCCTCTGCCCCTCGCTGTTCGATAATATCGTACGGGGCCTGCTTGGTCGCCGCGAGTAGATCCTCCCGTACCGCCGCTGACGGACGGTACGGTTCGTCGTCGATCGTCGCTCGCGAAAACGCCGCGACCATGTGCTCGCCGTGTTCACCCATCACGGGGACCGAAACCGACTCCGGACGGACGCCTTCACGTTCGGCGACGAGTGCAGCCATACGAGCCGTTTCGGAAAGCGAGTAACCGACGAACCGCCGGCGCGACCACCCCATCCGTCGCCAGAGTCGATACGTGAGCCGATCGGCCGGGTTCGAAACGACCACGACCGGTCGGGGATCGCACGGGCTCATCCACCCGGCGATGTCGTCGATCACTTCGCGGTTCCCCTCGAGAAACGTCAGCCGTCTTCCTTCCGTATCCGGGCGACCGATACTCGCAGTGACCACGATACAGTCGGCATTCTCGACGGCGCTCGCCCCCGGATCGACGGCCTCG
>CAYQWI010000271.1:0-1274 GCA_964421165.1 uncultured Natronomonas sp. | reverse complement strand
GTGGTAACACTCGGGTCGGCGAACTCATCGGAGCCGCGATAACGCTCCGGGTTTCGTTCACTCGGCTTTCATCGCTTCTGGAATGTGGTGTAGCAGGCTATCTGCACAGCAGTCCGACACTGGATGCCGAAGCGGGACCGATCGAAACCGTTCGCCCTTCTTTTCATTATTCTCGGCGACTTAAGCGCTATTGGTGGCTGCATTCATCGAGAGACGTGGTTCCCCAAACGTACTTTTTTTATCAACCGGACGTGAGTCGGCGATAATGGAGAGAACCACGGCGAGATACTGTCGAATCGTGCCGCTCGTGGTTGTATTCGTCACTGTTGTAGCCCTCGGTGGGATCGTGTTCGCGCCGGTGGACGGAACTGCGATACAGTCTACCGATGGTGGGGATTCGTGGCCGATGGAGGGCCACGATCCCGGTCAGACTGCGTTTACCCCGGACGCTGTCGGTCCTGATGGCGACGTCGGCCCAGGCTGGGTTTCGGTGACCGGCTACGGCCCCGGCGTGACCGTCGCCACTGATCGGGTGTTCGTCGCTGGCGGTGAGCGGCATGGGGAAATCACCGCCTACGATGCCGCCGACGGGACGAGAGAATGGCGAACCCGACTGGGTGATGCCGCCTCATCGAAACCGATCGTGGACGGCGACACCGTATACGTGCACGTCTACGAACAGCGGGGTCGAGACATCATGGAGGACCGTCACGAGGTGGTCGCCCTGAATGCCGAAACCGGTGAGATCCAGTGGCGCTTCGAAGCCGACGACGACCGCTACGAGTTCACCATCTTCAGCTGGAAGACGCTCACTGCCGCTGACGGCGCACTCTACATCGCCGGTGAGAACTACGAAGACGAGTGGGTCTACGACGAAGAAGGGTTCGTGCTGTCGATCGACGAGGACGGTGAGGAGCGCTGGCGGACCGATATCGCCTCCCACGAGCTTTCCCAACTCGCCATAGCTGATAGAACGGTCGTCGTGGGTTCCTCTGGCTTCGGAGACGCTGAAATCATCGCACTGGGTGCTGCCGACGGAAACGAACGGTGGCGAACCAGCCATCCAGACGACCACGATCTCTCCCAGCCAGCCATCGACGACGGATCGGTGTTCGTGAACGCGCGAACCCCACTGGAACTCGACCTGAGCGATGGCACGGTCGTGACCGAGTACGATGTTGACGGAAGCCCGGGCCGTCCAATGGCAGTCGCGGAGCATCAGCTGTTCGTGCCGGGGGCCCTCGCCGGCGAGTGGGCACCAACCCAGCTGTACG
>CAYQWI010000270.1:0-3439 GCA_964421165.1 uncultured Natronomonas sp. | reverse complement strand
CAAAAACACCGTTCCCGGCGAGACTCGCTCGCCGTTTAACCCGTCCGGGATCCGCGCGGGAACGCCCGCGCTCACGACGCGTGGATTCGACGAAGCCGCCTGCGAACAGGTCGCGGACATCATCTCCCGCGTCGTCGACAGTCCGGACGATGACGAGATCAAGGCGGAGGCCGCCGCCGAAGTCGAAGACCTCTGTGCGGAGTTCCCGCTGTACGAACGCGAGGGAACGCTCGTCGACTACGAATAACGTCCAGCGTTACAATCCGAATGGCGGGGCGGTCTGACCGGCGCGTCGCACGGGTGCTTCGATTTTTTATGATCACCGCCCGAGATTCGGCTATGGACAAAACATTCGTCGTCATCGGGGGCGACGCGGCCGGCATGTCGGCGGCGAGTAAGGCGAAACGCGACGATCCCGACCTCGATATCGTCGTCTTCGAGAAAGGCGAGTGGGTTTCCTACGGGGCGTGTGGGCTCCCGTACTACGTCAAAGGCGAAATCGATTCGCTGGAAGATCTCGTCTCGATAACGCCCGAGCAGTTCCGAGAGGAACGCGATATCGACCTTCGGACGGGTCACGAGGTTACCGAGATCGACCCGGAGGCAGAGACAGTGACGGGGCGACACGGGAGTGGTGAGACGATCCAATCGTACGATCAGCTGCTCGTCGCGACCGGAGCGGAGGCGATCGAACCGGGGGTAGGAGGGCTCGATCTCGAAGGTGTCTACACGCTCGGTTCGATGACGGACGGAAAGGAACTCCGCGAGTTCGTCGCGCGGTCGCGGGAGAGCTCGCCGAGCGAGCAACCCGACAGCGGTCCGGCCTGTCAGTATCTCGAGAACTGTAGCGGACCCGTCGGGATCGTCGGTGGCGGATACATCGGCGTCGAGATGGCCGAAGCGCTCGCGGCGAACGACTTCGAAGTCTATCTGTTTCAACGCGGCGATCGGGTACTCAAAGGGTTCAGCGACGCGACGAGCGACACCGTCGCCGACCATCTCCAAGAGCAGTCCGTGTCGGTGTATCTGAACGCCGAAGTCGAGTCGCTGGCCGGAACGGACGCTGTCGAAGCAGTCGTCACCGCCGATCGCCGGGTTCCGGTCGAGATGGTGCTTTTCGGGACCGGCGTCCGGCCCCGGACCGATCTCGCCGAGGCCGCCGGTATCGAACTCGGCCCGACGGGGGCGATCGCGACGGACGCCTACCGCGAAACGAACGTGTCAAACGTCTACGCCGCCGGCGATTGCGCCGAAGCCGAGCACGTCGTCACCGGCGAGCCGGCGTACGTTCCGCTCGCGCTGACCGCGAACAGACACGGTCGCGCTATCGGCCAGACGGTCGCCGGAGCGCCGACTGAGGGGGGCGGAATCGCGGGGACTGCAGCCGTGAAAGCCTTCGACGTCGAAGCAGCCAGAACGGGCGTTCTCGATCACGACGAAGCCCGAGAGGCGGGGTTCCATCCGGTCACGGAGACGATCGAAGCGAGATCGCGGGCCGGATACTATCCGGAGGGCGGGACCGTTCAGGTGACGCTCACGGCGGATCGCGACTCGGGGAGACTTCTCGGCGGAAGTCTCGTGAGCGAGTACGGCGAAGGAGCCGTCCACCGGAGCCACGCGCTCGTCGGTGCAGTCACCGAGGGGATCACCGTCAGCGAGCTCTCAAACTACGATCTCGCGTACGCGCCGCCGTTCAACACGACGTGGGACCCGGTGTTGACAGCGGCGAAGGTGCTCGGGGGGAAGCTATAGCACATTCGTGTATATCTTCGATACAGTATGTGCACAGATCACCACGAACCCGAATCATTGATACGTCCAGCGCGCCGTCACTCCGGTAATGACCGAGGTCATCGACGGGGAGGCCGTCGCCGCCGACATTCGAGAATCGCTTTCAGAGGGTATCGAGACGCTCGAATCAGAGGGCATCACGCCGGGGCTCGCAACGGTTCTGATGAGCGACGATCCGGCGAGCGAAACGTACGTCTCGATGAAACAGCGTGACTGCGAGGAGGTCGGTATCAACGGGATTCACGTCGAGATCGACACGGACGCGCCGCCGGAGGAACTGTACGAGACGATAGACGATCTCAACGCCGATCCCGACGTTCACGGCATCCTGGTACAGATGCCGCTCGTCGACGGCGTCGACAGCCGCCGTGTCCTCCGGAGTATCGATCCGATGAAGGACGTCGACGGGTTCCATCCCGAGAACGTCGGCCGACTCGTCGCCGGCAACGATCGGTACCGACCATGCACCCCACACGGCGTCCAGAAGTTGCTCGACGCGTACGACATCGAAACCGAAGGTGCCGACGCCGTCATCGTCGGCCGGTCCAACATCGTCGGGAAACCGCTCGCGAACCTCCTCTTGCAAAAGGCCCCTGACGGAAACGCGACGGTGACCGTCTGTCACTCCCGAACGGAAGACCTCGAAGCGAAGACGCGAAACGCCGACATCCTCGTCGCCGCGATCGGCGCTCCGGAGTTTATCGACGCCGGGATGGTCGGCGACGGCGCGACCGTTATCGACGTCGGCGTCAACCGCGTCGATGCGGACACCGAGAAGGGGTACGAACTCGTCGGTGACGTCGCGTACGACGAAGTCGCGGAGGTGGCCGGCGCGATCACGCCGGTCCCCGGCGGTGTCGGTCCGATGACCCGTGCGATGCTCCTGTACAACACTGTCAAAGCTGCTGGCCTGCAAGCTGACGTCGACGTCGCGCTCCCCTGAATGACGCGGTCGCCGACCCCGGACGAATTGGCCCACCGGTACGACGATCCGTACCGCAAATCGGAGCGCTTCGAGATCGACCCGGAGCGCTTCGAAAGAGGCGTTCAGCGGGATGACGACGGCGCGTGGGGCGTCGGCGCGCTCGTCGTCCACGACGGACGGGGGCTCTTCGTCCGTGAGGGCGACACGTGGCTCCTTCCGGGCGGTCGATTGGAATCTGACGAATCGCCGGAAGCCGGCGCGCGCCGTGAGGTACGCGAAGAGACCGGCGTCGAGATCGAAATCGTCGATCTCGGCGCGATCGCCGAACAGACGTTCGTTCAGCGGGGATCGAACAGATCCTACGAGTTCCGGTTCGCGACGTTCGTCGCCGAACCGATCGCGGCCGAACCGACGCTCCCGGACGCCCCCCGCGACGATGCGATCGACGCGATCGCGTGGCGATCCGACGTCCCCGAAGCCACGTTCGACTACGATCTCGTACGCCGGCTTGCGGAGACGTACGGTTCAATCATCCAGGGCGCATCATAGAACGGTTCGCACACCTATCCGCTACTACACTCGATCGGGAAGGGAGTCGTACGGAAGACGCAGTCTTCCGTGATGACGAGTGACGAAGTCTCTCGAACCACTTGACCCCGAGGCGATTCACTTGTCGTCGATCTGAATCGCCGATGGACACGTTCCGTGACATCTTGGTATCGC
>CAYQWI010000269.1:0-3449 GCA_964421165.1 uncultured Natronomonas sp. | reverse complement strand
CAAACGTTGAGATATTAGGGTTTCACGTCATTCGGCAGTTGGAATCCGTGAGTTCGGCTGACGTGAACGACGCTGTCTCAAAACAGCGTCGTTAACACCGCAAGCGAAAGCGTACTCACAACGATCAGCGACACCAACACGACGACGGCGGGTGCGACACCGGTCGAACGAAGTTCCGTGAGCCGTATCTCCGTACCGAGGCCGACGAACGCGAGGACGAACAGCCAGTTGTAGGCGTTCTCGATTGCGGTCTGTTGGGCTTCTGAGAAAGCGCCGAGACTTCCGATGAAGACGAGTACGAGAAAGCCGAGAACGAACTTCGGGAACTCGTCCCAGACTGTCCGAATCGATGGCCGCCCACCGACGCCGTCCCGAGCGTAGTAACTCGCATACATGAGCACTATAACGCCGATCAGTGTGTTACGTGCCAGTTTCGTCATCGTCGCCCATTGGCCGGCGAGCTCCGAGTGGGCAAACCCGACGGCGACGACCGGTCCCGTCGAGAACATACTGATGCCCGCCCAGATCCCAAAGACGATCCCCGAAAGGCCGAGGAGATCACCGATGATCGGATACACGACGATCGTGATCGCATCGAACAGTAGAACGGTTCCGGCCGCGTAGGCGATCTGTTCTTGTCGGGCACGGATCGTCCCGGCGATCGCGACGACAGCGGAAACGCCACAGATGCTTGATCCTGCGGCGAGCAGCGTTCCGAGCTTTTTGTCGAGTCCGAATACGGTTCGCGAGAGGGCTTCGACGATAAGTATCGTGAAGCCGACGACGCAGATAACGAGAACGAGAACGACCTCGCCGATACCGAGCAGTGTTTCGAGCGTCAACGACGCGCCCATGAGGACGATCCCGGCACCGAGCCAGAGCTTATGCGTCGCGATTCCCGCTTCCAGACGCGTCGGGATCCCGAAACTGTTGGTGGCGAAAAACCCGATCGCGATGGCGAGAAACAGGTGATTGAAACCGAATTCCACCGCGAGGAACCGAGCGAGCACGGCACCGAGACAGAGGGCAACGATTCCCGGAAGCAGCCGCTTGATCGGCATTTCACTACCAGGGGATCTGAATCCCGAAGACGGAGATCATCACGACGATCACGAATCCGATCGCGACGCTTCGCCACCCACGTCCGAGCGAGTGCCACCGGGAACGAACTACTGCAACGCCCGCTCTCCATCTGTCGGTCGGCATTCGTTCGGTATCGGGACCCATATCGGTAATGCTTATCGGTATCGTCACAGATCTCGGAGAATATTGCTTCTACAGGCGTCGCAGGCCTCGGGACTTGACCCCGAGGCGGTTCATCGGTGGTCGAGGCGGATACCCCGACCTTGAGGTCGGGGTTATGACCGGAGTAAGGTGATTCAACGTGCGTCGTCGCTCGGTCCCGTACCGTTGCGCTCGAATCCGTATTGTGTGGTTTATTCACTGATGATCTTGCAGAATTTACCCTGTCTTCTATAGCTGTTTGAAAGCATATCTTATTTCAGAATAGTTACTCTATATCTAAACACCCTATGGCCGTATATGAAATGTAATGTCTAACGTACCAAATAATTCGTCTTCGGAAAAGACCACGTATCGTCGTCGAACGATGATGGGTGCGCTGGCGGCTGGTGGAAGCATGAAGGCACTCAGTTCGGAAGCAAGCGGTGACACACAAACTCAAACAGATTCTACTGAGAACGATTGGATCCCAACTGAAGCAAGCCAGGCACACGTCGCAGTGCTCTCGGGATACCAGTCCGACGTCGAAACGAATGCGGGCGGATGTGTCCACATTATCCCCGGGATTGACGAGCACACCCTCATGGTGGATCTCGTTCTCGAGGACATTCAGTGTGTTACGCAAGCACATATCCACGAAGGAGAGCGTGGAGAGGACGGGCCGGTCGTCGCTCCGCTGCTCGAATACACCGAGGAGCTCGATGGCGACGGTGACGGCGATCCGCTTACCGCCGAACCGGATACGCCGCTTATCGAAGGTGTAACTGTCGACGACGCCGATCTCGTCGAGGCGATCCTGGCTGATCCCAGTGACTATTATGTCAACGTCCACACCGTACATAATCCAGAAGGGGAAATCCGCGGACAGATCCGCGGATTCGATCTCGGTCAAGAGACCGAAATTGAGCCCGTTCCGGCCGAGTTTACGGTTTCCAGACTGGATCCTGACGATGCGACTGTCGTCCAGGGTGAGAAAATCGACGTTTCCGCCAGAATCCGAAACGTCGGCGACATAACCGATACCCAGACCGTCGAGCTCCGGATCGACGGCGACGTCGTGGCGGAACGAGAACTCGAGTTACGCTGTCGAAAATCGAAGACCGTGCGCTTCGAAGATATCGACACCGAAGATCTCGACCCCGGCGAGTACGAACACGGGATCTTCACCGACGACGACTCAGAAACCGGATCGCTGAGGATTTTGCGACCACCCGAGTTCAGAGTCTCCGACTTGGATCCAGAGGAGGCGACCGTCACGCAGGGCGATGAGATCGACGTCTCCGCGACCATCGAAAACGTCGGTGAAGTAGTTGAAACGCAAACCGTCGAGTTCCGAATCGACGATGATGTCATAGACAAACAGGAACTCGAACTTGACGGCGAAGAATCCGAAACCGTCACTTTCGAAGATATCGACACCGAAGACCTCGATCCCGGCGAGTACGAACATGGGATCTTCACCGAGGACGATTCGGAGACGGGAACGCTCACGATTTTGCGACCACCCGAGTTCAGAGTCTCCGACTTGGACCCAGAGGAGGCGACCGTCACGCAGGGCGATGAGATCGATGTCTCCGCGACCATCCAAAACGTCGGTGAAGTGTCCGAAACGCAAACCGTCGAGTTCCGAATCGACGATGATGTCATAGACGAACAGGAGTTAGAACTGGAGGGTGAAGCGTCTGAGACGGTCACCTTCGAAGACATCGACACCGAAGAACTCGATCCCGGCGAGTACGAACACGGAATCTTCACCGAGGACGATTCGGAGACGGGAACGCTCACAGTTCAGTCTCCGTCCGAATTTACGGTCTCCGACTTGGATCCAGAGGAGGCGACCGTCACGCAGGGCGATGAAATCGATGTCTCCGCGACCATCGAAAACGTCGGTGAGGAGACTGGGACACAGACGATCGAGCTCCGAATCGACGATGACGTCATCGACGACCAGGAACTGGAGCTCGACGGCGGGGAATCCGACCCCGTCACTTTCGAAGATATCGACACCGAAGATCTCGACCCCGGCGAGTACGAACACGGGATCTTCACCGAAGACGACTCAGAAACCGGGACGTTGACCGTAGAGGAGCCTGAAGAGGAAGAAGAACCAGACGACGAAGAGCCTGAAGAGGAAGAAGAACCAGACGACGAAGAGCCTGAAGAGGAAGAAGAACCAGACGACGAAGAGCCTGAAGAGGAAGAAGAAC
>CAYQWI010000268.1:0-3459 GCA_964421165.1 uncultured Natronomonas sp. | reverse complement strand
CTACCTCCTTGACGGTGACGAGAATCTTCATAACAACTAGTCAGTATGAATGACGGCCGTTCGAGGTTAAACGTTTGCGAATCCGTCCCGGTTCGCTATCAGCGTTCGTCGTCGGCTTCGCTTTTGAGTTCGCCGACGCCTTCCCCGGGGAGACTAATGAGATTCTCCCGTCCGATCCGGAGCTTATCTATTCGATCCGCCTCGTTCATCGCCGACAGAAGCTGCGATACCTTCGCGTTCGACCACCCGGTCTCTTTGACGATGTTGGCTTGCTTCATCCGCCCGCCGTTCTCTTCGAGGAGGAATTCAACCCGCTCTTCGTCCGAGAGGAGTTCGAGATCTCGGTCGTCCTGTTCCTCCAGAGAGTTCGATCCCGTCGGGACGGGTCCGGTAGCGTCGCTCGACTCAGCCCCTGAATCGACGGCTGTTTCAGCGTACCCGCCGGATCCCGGACCCGTCGCCGGTCCGGCGTCCACGTCATCGTCGGTTCGACGACCGAGGAGTAGATACACCCCGACTAACAGCGCCGCACCGCTCAGCGCCAACGCTCCGATGACGAGCGTGTCCGAGGTCCCGCCCTCGACCGGTGGTGTCGTCGTCCCGGGATGATACACGATCCGGAAGTATCCCGGTTCGAAGGTCTCGGGCCCGGTCCAGTGTAAATCGCCTTCATCGGCACCGATCGGTGACGTCGTCGGCGCGCTGTATCCCGGTGGCGCCTTGATAGTCAGCGACTGATCGGCGCCGAGGCCCGGAAGCCACGTCCCGTCCGTGGTGTTGAACGCGTCGTCGACGTACAGCGTGTTGTTCTCCGTCTCCCTCGCGAACGACTCCCAGGTGAACGAGACGCGGAGTACGCCGTACTCGTCGAACGTCTCGCCGTCCGTGGTTTCGTTTCGTAGCTCGCTTTCTCGCTCTATGGAGGCGATCTCCATCTCCCTGTCCGTCGCGGCGCTCGCTTCTGCTGCTGCCCGCTCGAACGCCTCGCTGCCGAGATCTATATCGACCGCCCCCGCTTCGAACTGATCCGCGAACGACTCGAACTCCGCGCGATCACGATCGTCCTCGACCGGAACGTGAACGCTAACTGTCCATTCGGCGTCCCCGTCGTCCTGTAGCTGCGCCTCGAGATGTGTCCCGTCGGCCTGGGGCTGTCCCGCGGCCGGGAGAGCGCCGAGTCCCGCGACACAGACGAGGAGGAGGGCACAAAGCAGTATGAGGACCCGAGACCGCATGCGTACATCGTGAACGCCGGCACGGCAAAACGCTTTCCATACGAAAATGAAACGTCTCCGCGCTCGATGAAAGATCTCAGACGCGTTCAGGCGTGCTTCCGATCGAACTCGGACGGGCGGGTTTTTATCTCTCCAGAACGAGACGGTCGGTATGGACGGTACCCGCGCTCTCGTCGTTGCGCTCCTCCTCTGTCTGGCACCGATCGGCGGTGTCGTCGTCGCCTCCGACTCGCCCGGTGATCCTCAACAGGACTCCGAAGACGCCGAACGATCGATGACGGTCTTCGCGGCGGAGAACACGTCGGAATACCTCGCCCCACACATCGATGAGATCGACCGAACCGGCGCGCGAACAACTACGATCGATGTCGGTGGCGCAGTCGATGGCGACGTCGGCGAACTCCGCAGTGTCTATCTCGCGGAGACACTCGAACAGCGATACAACGCAGCGGAGACGGCTGACGATCGAGAGGACGTTCTCGAAGACGGTGCCGAACGGCTCTTCGATAGGACCGACGAACTGACGGTTAAAGAACGGGCCGCGATCCAACAGTACAACGACGGCGCTTTGAGTACGAGGGAACTGCTCAGAGAGCTGACGATCGTTCACCGCGAAGCGACGGCCCTGACCGACGCTCTGGAGTGGGTCGAAGCCGAAGCGGGCGGTCTCGGCATGGACTCGACGGCCGAACGGGCGGCGACCGAACAGATCCGTCTCCTGTCGATGCAGGGTCCAGTCAGAGCTCAACTGGCTGACGCGATAGCGGGTGAGACAACGCTTCGAACGCACGTCGAAACGGCCGATGACGGGATTGTCGTCGCCGTGGTTGACCGAACCGATAACACGTACGTTCGCGAGGCACACGATCCGACAGCCAAAGCGACCGACGTTTCCGACCGCTACGACGGGAACCCCTCACCTGCTTTGGATCGGTTCAGCGAACTGTACCCGTGGGCGATAAACAGCTTCGACGGTATCGACGCGATCGGCCCCGAACAGGTGCGTCTGTACCGCTTCAGCGCGACTCACTCACACGGCGAACTGGAGACGTATCTCGACAGCGGCTCCGCGGAGATCCTCTATGAGAAACAGCGGATCGATCCAGGAGAGATGCCGTCGAGCGCTCTCGAACGGACCGAGGGCGACATCACGCTCGTCGTTAACACGACCAGGGGCGGCGGCCCGCTCGGCATCGCTGTCGTGGACGCGTCGACCGGCGACCCGATCGATGCGACGATCGAATTGAACGACGACGCGATCGACTCGACCGACGGCGATCGCCTGTGGACCATCGCCCCGCGCGGGACGACGACGATCAACGCGACTCACGACGGCGAGACGGTGACGCTCGAAACGTATCTCGACTGATAGATGTTGCCGTAGTCGGTCGGACCCTCCGAACCACATGACACGAGCGTCGATTTATATAGGGTGACGCGGCCACCGTTCCCATGATGCAGCGCGCAGTCTCGCCTGTTATTGGTCTCGTCTGTCTGCTCGCGGTGACGGTCGCTCTCGCGGCTACCGTCGGTGCGATCGCCCCCGTCACATCTACGTCTTCGCCGACTGTCACGGCGGTCGACATCGACGCCGATTCGAACGGCGAGATACGACTTTCCCATCGCGGCGGCGACTCGATCGATCCCGACTCGGTCGAACTGCACGTTAGCGTTGACGATGAACCGCTCGCCGAGCAGCCGCCGATTCCGTTCTTCTCGGCCAGTGGATTCGAAAGTGCGCCCACGGGGGCGTTCAACAGCGCGAGCGAAACTCCGTGGAGAGCGGGCGAAACGGCGGCGTTTCGGATCGCGGGGACGAACGCTCCGACGCTTCAGACGGGTGCCACTGTCGAGGTCGAACTCTATGTGGACGGCTACAGCGTCGCGAAGCTCGAAACGACCGTTTAACCGAGAACTCGTCGACGGCGACGGAACTACTCGCCCGTCTCGGACGCGGCGCTGCTTTCGGCTTCCATTTCGTGTCCGCAGTTCGGACAGCTGAACTCGTCGTGTCTGAGCGCCGCCGAGGATTCTCGAACGTCCCGCATTACGCTCGAGATCCGTTCCTCGGCGTCTAATTCCTCGTCGACCGCCAGTTCGACGCCTTCGACCTCGAGTAAGAACTTCGCGATTTCGGTGATCTCGTACATCAACTCGTCCAGTTCTTCGGCGGTGTAGAAATCACACATCGCGCCGTAGAGAAACGTTGCCCCGGCCTTTCGGA
>CAYQWI010000267.1:0-3460 GCA_964421165.1 uncultured Natronomonas sp. | reverse complement strand
CGTCGGGGAACTCCGGATCGTCGGGTCGGAGATCGCTCCACGTTTCCACGTCGGAGCCGGAGCGCCACAGCCGGTGGATTTCCTCCGTGGTGAGACAGTCACACCAGTCGTTGTCCGGATGGACCCAAAGCGCCAGTCCATCGAGCAGCGCTTCCAGCTCGATGTACTCGATCCCGTTGTCGTTACACTGCGTGACTTCGCTATCGAGGATCGACCGACTGGCGTTTTGGATATCAGTCTGTCCGTCACAGAATCGCTGAAATCCGGCTCCGGTTCCGGATCCCCGGACGGGGACCTGAACGTGATTGTTGCGCCAGAGGAACTCCTCGGCGACGGCCGCTCCGTGCGGTAAGACCGTATTACTCCCGTCCATTGTCACTTCGCCACGGAGGCCGCTGTCTTCGCCGTGGACGATACAACCCGAGAGGGCGGCGGTCCCGCCGCCAACAGCCGCGAGAAAACGTCGTCGCGGCATAGTATCCGGATCGGCGGGGCGGGATCGCCCCCGACCTCGTGTCATTGTAAGTACGTCGGTACACGGAAGCGTAAGTACTCCACTATGTGTCCTATATAGAACTATGTTTGCCAACAGTTTTCTCACTGAAGTGTGGCTATCTTCGCAGCTCAGTTCGAATTACGCTCGCGTTACGCTCCGGTATATCGTCGTACATTCCGGATCTATATATCTCGACAATGATTTATATCTATAGTCGGTACCGAACGTATGGAAACGCGAAAGGTGCAGGTCACGGGTGGGTCTACATACACCGTCTCGTTACCGAAGGGGTGGGCGACCGAGAACGACGTCAGCGGAGGGAGCGTCGTCGAGTTTCATCCCGAAGACGAGACGTTACTTCTGACGCCGCGTCGAGATGAGGAAAAGATCGAGGGAACGCTCGATATCACGGGACTCGATGGCGACGAGTTGATGCGGGCGGTGGTGACGATGTACGTCAGCGGGTTCGACATCATAACCCTCGAAACGTCGCAGGTAACGGCCGCACAGCGCCGGACGATTCGGGACGCGACGCAGGGGCTCGTCGGGCTCGAAGTCATCGGGGAAACGTCCGAGCGCGTCCGATTGCAGGACCTTCTCGACTCTTCGGAACTGTCGATGCACAACGCGGTCACGCGGATGCAACTCGTCGGGACCACGATGCTCGCCGACGCCGTCACGGCGCTCATCGAAGACAACGACGATCTGGCGGCAGACGTCGTCCAGCGTGACGACGACGTGGATCGGCTGTGGTCGATGGTCTCTCGGGTGTTTCGATCGGTGCTTCGCGATCCCTCGACCGCGGTCGATATCGGTCTCGACCGCGAGACGTGTTTCGATTATCACTCCAGCGCCCGACAGCTCGAACGGGTCGGCGACCACGCGACCAAAATCGCCACGCACGCCGAAACGCTCGGGGCACCGCCCGCCGACGCCGCCGAAGCGCTCGAAGAACTGCACGAAGAGGCCACGAAGGTGATCGAGATGGGGATGGATGCGCTGTTGGAGAGCGACTCCGAGCGGGCGACGCAGTTGGCTCACGACGCCAGACAGCGGGTGGTTCGCATCGACGAACTCGCACGCGTCGTCGACGATCGGATCAGGGAGCTCGAACCGCAACAAGCGCAGCTGCTCGGGTTGATCGTCGATTCGCTGTCCCGGAGCGCCGACTACGGTGGTAACATCGCCGAAACCGCGTTACAAAACGCCGCCCCGAAACCGTAGGCTAGCGGAGAAGTTCTTCGGCAACGGTATCGACGTCGAGTAGCCCCGGGTCGACGATGTGTCCGGCCTGTCCCCTGACGAACTCCGGAACCGAATCCCGCGTGTACATGACGACCCGCAGTTCCGAGTTACAATCGATCGCGACGGTGACCGACGTTGCGAGACCGGCATCCGTCACGACGAGCGTGTCCGCATCGCGAATCCCCGCCGCCTCCAGTGCGTCCCGATCTGCCGTGCCCTCCGCATACGCGACCGTTGCGCCGCGAGCTTCGAGTTCGGAACCGAGGCCGTCCGGATCTCCTCCGGCGATGACGATCCTACTCATACTCGATCGTTGCCGGCGGTTTATGCGTCACGTCGTAGACGACGCGAGAGACGTTCTCGTTTTCGCCCGTGATCCGCGATTGGATGCGCTGTAGCGTTCCCCAATCGAGCTCCTGCGCTCGGGCGGTCATACCGTCTCGGGATTCGACGGATCGGACGGCGACGACCCAGCCGTGAACCCGGTTGTCGCCTTTCACGCCCGTCGCTTTACCGAGCACGGCGGCGAGCGCCTGCCACGGTTCGTGTTCTTCGAGTTCCTCCTCGACGACGTGGTTGGCCTCCCGAGCGACCTCGAGTTTCTCCTCGGTGACTTCGCCGAGCACGCGGACGGCGAGTCCCGGTCCGGGGAACGGCATCCGTTCGGAGACGATCTCCTCTAAATCGAGCGCGCGAGCGACCTCGCGGACTTCGTCCTTGTAGAGATCCCGCATCGGCTCGACGATCCCGTCGAAATCGATCACGTCGGGGAGCCCGCCGACGTTGTGGTGGGATTTGATCGTTCCCTCGCTTTCGATACGGTCGGGGTAGATCGTTCCCTGCACCAGATAATCCGCGTCCACGTCGCGCGCGACCGTTTCGAACTCGCGGATGAATCCCTCGCCGATCACGTGGCGTTTCTCCTCGGGGTCGGTGACTCCCGAAAGCGCGTCGAGGAACCGCTCGCGAGCGTCGACGATCCGGAGGCTCTCCATGTACGAAAACGTCTCTTTGACCTCGTCGGTTTCGCCTTTTCGCATCAGCCCCGTATCGACGTAAACCGGTGTGAGCTGGTCGCCGACGGCCTCGTAGGCGAGGGCGGCAGCCGTCGATGAATCGACGCCGCCCGAAAGCGCGATAACCGCGTTGGCGTCGCCGATCTCCTCGCGAATCTCGTCGATCTTCTCGTCGATGAACTCCTCGGTGTCGACCATCAGGCGGTCACCTCCTCGTGATCGTGTTCGTCCATCTCCAAGACCGTCTCGACGAGCCGAACGAACGGTGGCGACGCTCGCCCCGGACGGGAACGGAACTCGGGGTGGAACTGCGTGCCGAAGAAGAACGGGTGATCCGGCAGTTCGAGAATCTCCATTCGGTTACCCGCACGCCCCGAGAATCTCAGTCCGGCGTCTTCAAGTTCGTCGATGTACTCGGGATTGACCTCGTAGCGGTGGCGGTGACGTTCGATGCAGGACGTATCCTCGTACACGTCGTACGCAAGGGTTCCCGGCTGGATATCCGTTTCGTGTGCTCCGAGTCGCATCGTCCCGCCCATGTCTTCGATCTCGTACTGCTCCGGGAGGATGTCGATAACCGGGTGCGGAGTCTCGTCGCTCATTTCCGCCGAATGCGCACCCTCGTATCCGCAGACGTTCCGCGCGAACTCGACGACCGCCATCTGGAAGCCGAGACAGAGGCCGAGGAACGGCACGTCGTTCT
>CAYQWI010000266.1:0-3469 GCA_964421165.1 uncultured Natronomonas sp. | reverse complement strand
TATTCTCGTCCGGTTTTTGCAGGGCCTCAGCGTCGTCGGTGTCGGACTACTCAGTTTAGCGTTGATCGGTGAGATGGCTAGCCACAGCGAGCGCGCGAACACGATCGGGAAATACAACTCCTGGAAGCTCGCCGCCGGCGTGACCGGCACTCTCGGAGCCGGCTTGCTCTACGATCGATACGGATTCGTCGTGATCTTCGGTCTGTTAGCTGTACTCTTCGCCGCCGCGATCGTCGGAACGTGGCTGTTCGTTGAGTCCGACAGCTCCACCGTTGGGTTCGCGTTCGGCGAGCTCGCTGCCAATCGGCGGATTTTGACGCTGACCAGTTTTCGGTCTCAGTACGCCTTTTCGGTGACGCTAATGCGGAACTGGGTTCCGATCTTCGTCGGCGTCTCCGTCAGCCAGGGCGGATTGGGATTCACCGCGTTCGTCGTCGGAATCGTGATCGCTACCGAGCGGTTGACGAATATGATCTGTCAGCCCTTTACTGGCCGGCTTTCGGATTACTATGGTCGGGCGATGTTCGTTTTCATCGGCGGTGTTTGCTACGGGATAGTATCGATCAGTATGCCGTTTGCTCCCCGTCTCGGTCACGCTATCGGACCGCTCACTCTCCCGGGATTCGAAGCGGTTTCGGCCACGCTGTTGATCGTCATCGCTCTGAACGGGTTGTTGGGCGTCGCCGACGCGTTTCGCGAACCCGCGAGCATGGCGTTGTTCGCCGATGAGGGCACAGATCAAGGCGGAGTCGCGAGCAGCTTCGGTATCCGAGACCTCGTTTGGAAGCCCGGAAGCATCATCGCTCCGATGATCGGTGGTGTGGTGATGACGGCTGTGAGTATCGAAGCTGTATTTTACATTGCGGGATTCTTCGCGTTGAGCGGCGTCGGTATGCTTCTGGGGATCCTTTCGTACACTCACGGCCGGCGTGGGCTGACCAGGTGGTGACAAAATCGTTTCGGTCACCCCACAATCGAACGCCTGCCCGCTTGGAGCCGAAACGCGGTTCGAGTCGTCTCGTTGGGTGGCCCAAATGTATCACTTACCGTCAGTCGATATGCAGTAGTTGCCGTACTCCGACACTTCCAGCCGGCTCCCCGGTGGCAAGACGATCGTCGTGTTTTTGGCCTCGACGATCGCCGGTCCGTCAACGGCGTGATTTGCAGCTAACGACGGGCCGTCATACCGTGGTGTTTCGATCAGTTCGGAGCCGAAGTACGCCGGTTCTCGATCACGCTCGACTCCGGCCGCTGGCTCATCGGTCCCTTCGAGAGGCGTCCCGGCTAGCCGGTCGCCGATCTGTGCGTTCGCTTCGACCCGCCACTGAATGAACTCGATATCCTGATCCCCCATCCGATACCCGTAGGTTTCTTCGTGGGTGTCGTGGAACCGTTCAACAATCTCCTCAACGCGTTCCTCGTCGAACGGCGGTGACGGAATCGCGACTTCGACTTCCCATGCTTGCTGTGTGTATCGGGCCTCGGTGTAATAGGTGAGGTCACGGTCCGATTCGTCGGCGTCGACGCGGTCGAAAAACGCCACCGATTGCTGGGTGAGCGAGGCGAGTCTGTCGTTAACCGTATCGAGATCGAACTCGCTACTTTTGGTCTGTTCCGTTGCGGAAAAGTCGCGTCTGAGATCCGAATACGAACCGCCGAGCGCACAGATGACGCCCGCCTCTCGTGGCAGCAGTATCTCCTCGACCCCGAGCTCTCGGGCCAGCGGAACGACGTGCAAGCCGAGAGCGCCGCCGCCACCGGATATCGCGTACTTTCGCGGATCGATCCCCCGTTCGATTGTGACCTCGCGCATCCCGGTCACCATATCCTGGTTCGCGGTCGCATAAATCGTGTACGCGGCCTCGATCGCCGACAGCCCGAGGGGATCGGCGACTTGTGTTTCGATAGCGTCTTCGGCGGCCTCGAAATCTAACGACATCTCACCGCCGAGCTGTTGATCCTTCGATACGTATCCGAGGACCAGTGCGGCGTCTGTGATCGTCGGTCGCTCTCCTCCCTTGCCGTAACAGACCGGACCGGGAGACGAGCCGGCGCTCTCGGGTCCGACGTGGAGCAGCCCTCCCTCGTCGACCCAGGCGATACTCCCTCCACCGGAACCGATGCTCCTGACGTCTACTTTCTCGATCCCCAGAATACTGTCAGCCACTTCGGCGTCTCTCGTGCGAGAGATATCCCCGCCTCGAACGAGACTCATATCCAGACTCGTGCCACCCATATCGAGGGAGATGACGTTCGGTGTTTCGGTCCCCGTTTCGTACCGCGAGATCTTCATTCCGGCTGACGGAAGCATCGTCGGGCCCGAATCGACCGACCAGATCGGGAGGTCCGCGACGCCGTCGAACTGCATTACTCCCCCGTTAGCGGTGATGAGAAGCGGCTCCTTTTCGAACCCACTCGCTTCGAGCCGATCGCGAAGCGTAGCGAGGTAGCCGGCGATCGGCCCCTTCAGAGACGCGTCGATCGCCGTCGCGGAGGTGCGCCGATACTCGCGGATCACGGGATTGACACGGTGGCTCAGCGAGTAATCCAGCTCCGGCGCGTACTCCTCGATGAGCGTCCCGATTCGTCGCTCGTGAACCGGGTTCACGTGGGCCCAAAGCAGCGAAACCGCAATCGCTTCACACCCCTCGGTAACTGCTGTTTCGATGGCTTCGATCGCACGTTCCTCGTCCAGTTGCGTTACGATCTCGCCTTCAGCGTTTATTCGTTCGGTGACTCCGTAGGTAAGCGACCGGGGAATGTACGGGTCCGGATAATCGACGTGGACCTCGAAGGCGTTCTCACGGCCGCCTCGTCGAAACATTAGCGTGTCTCGAAACCCGTCGGTGCAAAGAAGTGCTGTCTGTGCGGTGTCGTTCTCCAAGATTGCGTTCGTCGCGATCGTCGTCCCGTGTACGATCTGCTCGGTCTGTTCCAAAAGCGCGGAACGTGATACGCCTTCGGCTTCGGCCGCTTTGTCCAGCACGTCTAACACGCCGTCCGTCAGATCGTGGTGAGTGCTCGGTGTCTTTACCGAACGCGTTTGCCCGTCCGAGTCACGAAGAAACAGGTCGGTGAACGTCCCGCCGATATCGATGCTGAGATGGTAGCTCATCGGTCCCTCCTCTGCTCCTCGTCTCGTAATCTGTGAGTCTCTTCGTCGTCGACTTTCAGACCGTCTTCTGTCGTCTTCAGAGCCACAGCGTAGGTCTCTCTAGCCGCTTTTCGGGAAACGAGTTCCGCCTCGACGTCTTCTTTCACCGCCTCGGGATCTCGATCGTGCGGATCACCGTATCCTCCGCCACCACACATCGTGCTGACGAGCGTTTCTTCGGGCCCGATCACGGGATAGCCGATATTCGGTACCTCCTCGATCTCGCCGGTTTCGGTCCGCTTGTACACGTCGGTTTGGGTGCCGTTTTCGCCGCCGACGATCCCTTTCGGTGGATACTCGGATTGCATGTTGATG
>CAYQWI010000265.1:0-3474 GCA_964421165.1 uncultured Natronomonas sp. | reverse complement strand
TCGCGGTACTCGGCGAGCATGCCGTAGCCGGCGGTCGTCGAGGCGGCGGTCGTCAAGATCGCGCTCCCGACCTCGTCCGGTAGGTTCGCGGGACCGGTCAACGGCTTCGACAGCGCTGCGATGTACTGGATCGCGCCGAAAGCGACCAACACGTTCGCGAACGCGACGCCGGCGGCGATGGCGACCGCGATCGTCAGGATCCGAGGGAGCACTTCACCGAGAAGCAACGGTCCGATGGCGGGCTCCATTCGTCTCGGCGTAGGCGTTCCCGAACGGAAACGGTTGCGGTTCGACCGCCCCTCGCCGTCCACGGTTTCGCTTCGATCGTTTATCTCACCGATCGCCGTTCGGTATCAGTCGTCGTCCGTTTTGAGATCGGCAGCCAACCCCTGTGCCAACTTGATCTCCGTGTCGTTGTTCAGCGTCCAGGCGGTGCGGTCCGTGACGGCTTCGATGACCTCGCGAGCCGATGGATAGCCGTTCCCGGACTTTTTCACCCCGCCGAAGGGGAGTTGCACCTCCGCACCGATGCACGGGAGGTTCCCGTACGCCAACCCCAGTTCGGCGTGATCCCGATAGTAGTTTATCTGTCGGTAGTCCTCGCTGATGATCGAGCCGGCGAGCCCGTACGGCGTCGCGTTCTGGAGTTCGACCGCCCGCTCGATTCCGCCCTCGTACGGGATCACCGCGACGTGGGGACCGAACACCTCCTCGTGCAGACAGCGCATATCGGGATCGTACTCGGTTTCGTAGACGAACGGACCGCTCCAGTGGCCCGCTTCGTGGCCGTCGGGGATCTCCGACTCGTCCAACCGCCCGCGATCGACGAGAACGTCGCCGCCTTCCTCCCGGGCCAGCTCGTTGTACGAGAGCACTCGCTCGCGGTGGTCGGCCTCGATGAGCGGGCCCATGAACGTCCCCTCATCGAGCGGATCACCGACGGCGACCCTTTCGGCCGCCTCGACGAACCGGCGTTTGAACTCGTCGTACACGTCCGCGTGAACGATGAGCCGCTCGGCGGAGACACAGCGCTGGCCGGTCGTCTTGAACGAAGACAGCACCGCCGCCGGCACCGCGATGTCGAGATCGGCGCGTTCGGTGACGACGACGGCGTTCTTGCCGCCCATCTCGCAGGCGGCGAGTTTGCCGGACTCCCCGCCGACCGTGCCGCCGATCTCGTGACCGACCTCGGCGCTACCGGTGAAGAGGACGGTGTCGACGGCGTCGTGATCGACGAGCGCTGCTCCGGCGTCGCCGTACCCCTGAACCATGTTGAACACGCCGTCCGGAATCCCGGCGTCGGTCATCAGCTCCGCGATCGCGTGAGCGCACGCAGGCGTCTGTTCGGCGGGTTTCCAGACGACCGTGTTCCCCTCGACCAGGGCGACGGCCATATGCCAAAAGGGGATGGCGACGGGGAAGTTCCACGGCGTGATACAGCCGACGACGCCGCGAGGTTTGCGGCGCATGTACGAGTCCTTCGCGGCGATCTCGCTCGGAACCACGTCGCCGTGTGGGTGGCGGGCGTTGCCGGCGGCCCACTCGACCATGTGGGCGGCTTCGACGATGTCCGCCCGTCCCTCCCCGATCTCTTTGCCGCACTCGCGGGTGACGAGTTCGCCGAGTTCGTCCGTCCGCGCTTTCAACTCCGTGTAAACGTCCCACAGATGCTCCGCTCGGTCGATGTACGAACGCGTTCGCCATCCCTCGAACGCCGCCTCGGCCGCCTCGACGGCCGCCGCCACGTCGTCTTCGGTTCCGCGGGGGAACTGGCCCAGCGACTCGCCGGTCGCGGGGTTTCGGCTCTCGAAGGATTCGCTACCTTCGATCCACTCCCCGTCGATGTAGTGGCCGTGTGATTGCATACCTATAGCTTGATTGCGGAGGCGTAAAGCTTCGACCCGTCGCGATCGTAACCGGGAACGCTCTTTCACCGACCGATCGTGAGAGCTCTCTTATCGGCCGATGATCGCCCGAAGCGCGAACAGCGCGTTCGATCGTCGCTCCCTGATGCGTCGATAGAAGTACGAGAACCACTTCTCGCCGTAGGGAATGTATTGGTCGGTCCGAACGCCCTCCGCGGCTAACTCACGCTGGGCGTCCTCGCGGACGCCCATCAGCATCTGGATCTCGTAGTCCGTCCCGTACTCGTCGTGCAGCGCCGCGGCGAGCTCGATCATCTCCGGGTCGTGACTGCCGACGGCGACCCCGTCGTCGAACTCGCGGAAGGCGTATTCGATATGATCGCGATAGATCTCGTTGACGACGGCTTTCCGTTTGTACGCGACCTCCTCCGGTTCGTCGTATGCTCCCTTCACCAGCCGGACCTTCCCGGGGAGGGCGGCGAGCCGTTCGAGATCTTCGCCCGTCCGTTTCAGGTTCGATTGCACGCAGACGCCGACCTCGCCGTCGGTCTCGGTCGCGTACTCTTCGAAGGCGTCGAGCGTCGCGTCGGTCGTCGTGTGATCCTCCATGTCGATCCAGACGAACCGATCGTACTCTCGGGCGGTTTCGACGACCATCGCGAGGTTCTCCTCGAACGCCTCACGTCCCACACTAAGACCGATCTGTGAGGGTTTCACCGAGATACAGCCGTCGACACCGGCGTCGTCCATCTCCCGGAGCAGGCCCTGATACGCACGCACGTCAGCGTCCGCGGTGGCGCGCTGGTCGTAGTGTTCGCCGAGCAGATTGACGATGGCTCCGATCCCGTCGGCGTTGCACTCGCGGACGTGCTCGATCGCGGTTTCGGCGTCCTCGCCGGCGACGAACCGATCCGCTACCGGCGGGATCATGCGCCCTCCACTCTCCCGTCCACCGGTCGTGGCCGTCTCATACGTATATAATCGCCGCGTAGAAATAAGAACTCGGCGGCGGCTTCTCCCCGTTTCGGATCCGTCACCGTCCGGGAACGCGGCCGAAAACCGTAGTTGGTATAGCTTTCGATCCACTCGGTACACCCAAGATGACACGAGTGAGCGTAATCGGTTGCGGAAATATGGGCGGTGCCTTTTTAAAGGGACTCGCTCGAACCGGCTCATATCACCTGACAGGGATCGATCTCGACCCCGACGCCCGTGACGCCGTCGAATCGGACGCCTCGGAAACGACCGCCGACACCGACGCCGCGAAGAGCGCGGACATCGTTATCCTCGCGGTGAAGCCGGATCTCGTTGAGACGGTTCTCGACGATCTCGACCTCTCCGAAGCGCAGACGCTCATCACCCTCGCAGCGGGCGTTCCCCGCGCGTTCGTCGCGGAGCGAACCGACGCGTCGGTCGTCCGAATTATGCCGAATCTCGCGGCCGAAACCGGTAATATGGCTGCCGCGGCGACAGAGGAAGGACTCACCGACGAGGTGCGAAAGCTCCTCGCCGACGTCGGCGAATTCGTCGAGATCGACGAGGAACTGATGGACATCTCGACCGCGGTCAACGGGAGCGGCCCGGCCTTCGCGTTCTATCTCATCGACGC
>CAYQWI010000264.1:0-3475 GCA_964421165.1 uncultured Natronomonas sp. | reverse complement strand
CGGTTCGGACGATCTCCGCTCGGGGCTGCAGCGTCCGGAGAACGGCCTCGATCTCGTCGAGTTCCTCATCGGGGACGAGATCGCACTTGTTCAAAAGAAGCACGTCGCAGAACTCGATTTGATCCATCAGAACTTCCTCGGGGATCCTGTCGGTTCCGCCCACGGTGTCCTCCCCGGTGAGGCTCGCCCCCGAGTCGAACCCCTCGGACATCGCGTGGGCGTCGACGACCGAAACCATCGTATCGAGGTGATAATCCTCCGTGGGATCGTAGTCGGAGTCTTCGAACCCGAGAGCGAACGTCTGGGCGACCGGGATCGGTTCCGAGATACCCGACGATTCGACGAGCAGATAGTCGAATTCCCGGGTTTCGGCGAGCGCGCCGACGGCGTCGAGCATGTCGCCGCGGAGCCGACAGCAGATGCAGCCGTTCGACATCTCGATGATCTCCTCGTCGCTCTGTGAGAGCTCCGACTGACGTTCGATGTGTTCGGCGTCGACGTTGACCTCGCCCATATCGTTGACCAACACCGCGGTTTCGTAGCCGTGGTCGGCCGTCAACACGTGGTTGAGCGTCGTGGTCTTCCCGGCTCCGAGCGCACCTGAAAGCACCGTCACTGGTATCGTATCGCTCATCACGGACATATTGATAACACATCGTATTAAATTACTAGTTATTACGAAATTTTCTAAGATCAATAATAAAACATAAATCGGACGATCACGGAGGTAAATCTATGCCCGTCGTAAGCGTTTCCATGCCACAGTCGTTGATCGATCGACTCGATGAGTTCATCGACGACCACGGATACAGCGGACGAAGCGAAGCGGTTCGAGAAGGCGCACGCGGACTGTTGGCGGGGATCGACGACGGGTATTCGAAAGCGCATGCCGTCTGCGTCGTCACAGTCATGTTCGATCACGACACCGGGGCGGAGTCGGCGCTTTCGAGGCTCCGTCACCGACACGGCGATCTCGTGACATCGAACGTCCACAGCCACGCCGGGGGAGCGTGTCTCGAACTGTTCGTCACCGAGGGGTCGACCGAGGAGATCGACTCGTTCGTCGCTCGAATCCGGGCAGTCGACGGCGTCACGTCGGTCGAATACAGCCTTCTGTCCGGAAACGATCCGATGAGAAGATAACGACGTAGTGTACAAAAGTTCCCGAAACACCGCAACCGAGTCGGGGGTCAAACAGTTCGGGGATTTCTGAATTCGCTCTGCTCGTTACACTCGCTGTTTCGCGTCCGCAGTAGCGACGATTTCGACGTTGCTGATGTGTGTTATGTGTGAGTTTTCATCCGCATCGACAGCTTTCACGTAGCCGCTGGAGACGCAGTATTCGACGTACTCGGCGTCTACCGAATGGGGTTCACTGACATCGATGTGAACAGTGGCGTTCTCGATGATATTCGTTGCGTGGTGTTCAATATCTGTCATCGACACTCCAACGTACCTCATCTACCGACATAGATCTTACTAATTTAGATGGGTATTTTAATAACAAACAGTCTATAAATAATGTCAGCGGGTACGGAGCGGGATCAAACGACCTGTAACAATCCCCAACCGAGCCACGCAATCGCGATGGAAAACCCGACGGCCGCGATAGCCTGACGAGCCATCATCCTCAACGCCCATCGCGCGGAGACCTCCCGCGCCACGGTGAACGCGGTCACCAGACACGGAAGCAGGACGCCGGCGAGATACACTGCAACGAGCACTTCCAGCGGCGACAGCGCCGTCGCGGTTCCGCCTTCGGTCAACAGCGCGATGCCGTCCTTTCGAACCGAGGCCAACACGACGGTGAGCGCCGCCTCGGCCGGCAGATTGAACACGCCCATCACGGGACCGAGAACGCCCCCGAGCGAATCAATCACGCCACCTTCGTCGAGCAGTGCGGCCACGAAGGTGATGACGACGAACACGGGCAGCGCTTTCACCACGAACTCCCGAAGCGCGCTCCAGGCCTCGCGAGCGACGGCGCGCGGATCGGGCCAGTTCAAGAACGTCCGCCGATCGATCACGGTGTGGGACTGCCTCGCTTCCGGCGGCGCGATCGCGGCGACGTACACGAGCGTCGTGACGGCCAACACCAGCAGGTACGGGCCGACGAGCCACCACATCCCGACGGCCGCAAAGACCGCGAGGGTCGCGGGGAACTGATACGAGCACGCGGAACCGAACGAGATCGCCGAAATCGTCGTACACCGCGTACAGTCGCTACACGACCGACTGTTGATGACCGCGGGGACGTTGCAGCCGAATCCCATCACCACCCGAACCAGATCCCGACCGGTGAGTCCGACCCGTCGCATCGTCGGGTGAAGGGAAACGGTCATCCGCGTCACGAGCCCGGTGTTTTTGTACGCGCCGATGACCACGGCGAAGATGAGCATCGTCGGGCCGGCCCACACGAACAGGAACGGACCCATCGAGAGGAAGCCGTACTGATTGGTGAGCATGGTCGCGAGGGGTTCGGGGACCGTCGCGGCCCACGCGGTCAAGGGCTCGAACGCCGCCCCGACGATCGGATCGAGTTCCCCCGCGAGCGTGTTCGCGAACCAGACCGCGATCGCCGCCGGGAGGAGCAGCAGTCCGAGACTGACCGCCGGCCCGACGTACGGCCACTCGAACACGGTTTCGGGCGGTTCGATCCGCCGTCCGATCTCGCGCGTCGTCTCGGCCGGGAAGATCCCCGGCTGCTCGATCGCCCGCGTGATTCGGGAGAACTCGTCGGTCGGGACGCGATCGGGATCGGCGCTGACCGATCCAGTTCCGCCGTCGGTGATCGGCCGCGAAACGTCTCGAGCGTCGACGGGGACGACGGGAACGCCGAGGTCAGCGCTCAGCGATTCGAGGTCTCGCCGGGTTTCGTCGGTCTCTTCGACCTTGTCCCAGAAGGTCACCACGACCGCACCGAGGTGTCCGTCGACCAGCGGGAGCAAATCGTCGAGATCGCTGTCGATATCCGTTGCGGGAACGACGAGCAGCACGGTTTCGTCCTCGTCGACCTGCGAAAGCGCATCGCGGGTGGCTTCGGTATCCCGATCGAGGACGATCCCCGGCGTGTCGACGAACTCGTAGTCGTCGGTTTCGTACCGTTCGCTTCGAACCGTCGTTCCGCGGAAGTTCCCGCTCGTCGGTCGCTGTCCGGTGAGCGACGCCACGAGTTCGGATTTTCCGACGCTCTCTTTGCCGACGACGACGACCGTCTCGCGGTCGGCAGTTCGATTCATCTCCGTCCGTTGGGTGGCTTCGGCTTTCATGTCGAGTTAGCAGCGGCAGTCGGTCGGCTCACAGCAGGAGAGATCTTCGAGGAACATGTTCGACTCGCGATACGCGTCGAGCGGGTCGGTGTCGACGCCGAGGCGCTCGCCGATCGTCTCGGCGACGACCGGAAACCGCGTTCGATACTTATATATAAAGCAGAATTTCTGTCCGTTGTGGGTCACGTCCGGGCCGACGAGAAACA
>CAYQWI010000263.1:0-3493 GCA_964421165.1 uncultured Natronomonas sp. | reverse complement strand
AGTGACCGTCGACGCCGATACGGAGGCGTCGATCGAGATCTTCGACGAGCGATACGACGGATTCTTCGAACCGAACGGCGGCGATACGGTTTCGACGCTCCGGGAGACGCTCCCGGACGTGCCGCTCCGGAACTTTCCGGAAACCGACCGGCAGCGACTCCAGGGGGGTCTCGTCGGATTTCTGTCCTACGACGCCGTCTACGACCTCTGGCTCGACGAGGTCGGGCTCGAACGCCCCGAGTCGCGGTTTCCGAACGCGCAGTTCGTCCTCACGACGAAGACGCTCGTCTTCGACGACGCCGCCGGAACCGTCTCGCTCGTGTTCACGCCGCTCGTTCGACCGGACGACGACGCCGAAGCGATCTACGAAACGATCGAAGCGGAGGTCGAACGGGTTAGATCGCTGCTTTCGACCGCCGAACCCCTAGAGACCGGCGGCTTTCGTCCGGTCGACGAACGCGCCGGACCGCAGACAGAGTACGAGGACGCCGTCCGCCGGGCGAAAGAGCACGTTCTCGACGGCGACATCTATCAGGGCGTTATCTCCCGGACGCGCGAGCTGGACGGCGAAATCGATCCGCTCGGGTTCTACGAGGCGCTTCGGGAGGTCAACCCGTCGCCGTATATGTACGTGCTCGAGTACGGCGATCGATCCGTGATCGGCGCCTCGCCGGAGACGCTGGTCTCCGTCCGCGGTCGGGAGGTGATGAGCAATCCGATCGCCGGGACGTGCGCCCGCGGGAACAGCCCAGTCGAGGATCGCCGCCTCGCGGGCGAGATGCTCGCCGACGACAAAGAGCGGGCCGAACACACGATGCTGGTCGATCTGGCCCGAAACGACGTCCGCCGCGTCAGCGAACCGGGCAGCGTTCGGGTCGAGGAGTTCATGAACGTGCTCAAATACAGCCACGTTCAGCACATCGAATCGACGGTCACGGGGAGGCTCCGCCAGGACTGTGACGCCTTCGACGCGACGCGGGCCTCGTTTCCCGCCGGAACGCTTTCGGGTGCGCCAAAGATCCGAGCGATGGAGATCATCGACGAACTCGAACGATCCCCACGCGGTGTCTACGGCGGCGGCGTCGGCTACTACTCGTGGGCCGGCGACGCCGATTTCGCGATCGTCATCCGGACGGCGACGATCGAAAGCGCGATGGGCGTCGACGGTACCGACCGCGTGACGGTGCAGGCCGGCGCGGGCATCGTCGCCGACTCGGATCCGACGAGCGAATACGAGGAGACCGAAAAGAAGATGGACGGTGTCCTCGCCGCATTAGAGTCGATCGAGGTCGAGACGGAGGCGGTACAGCGATGACGACCGTCCTCTTCATCGACAACTTCGATTCGTTCACCTACAACCTCGTCGAGTACGTCAGCCAACACGAGACGAAGACGGAGGTGCTCCGCAACACCGCCGATCTGGAGACGGTTCGGGCCGTCGATCCCGATGCGATCGTCATTTCGCCCGGCCCCGGACACCCGAAAAACGACCGCGACGTCGGCGTGACGATGGACGTCCTTCGCGAGATCAGCCCCGACGTGCCGACCTTCGGGGTCTGTCTCGGGCTTGAGGCAGCCGTTTACGAGTACGGCGGGACGGTCGATCGCGCGCCCGAGCCGATCCATGGAAAGGCGTTCCCGGTCGACCACGACGGTGATGGGGTGTTTCGGGGGCTCGAACAGGGCTTTCAGGGCGGGCGATACCACTCGCTCGTCGCGCTCGACGTTCCGGAGTGTTTCGACGTGACCGCGACGACGGACCACGAGGGCGAGGAACTGGTGATGGGAATCCGACACCACAACTATCCCATCGAGTGTGTGCAGTTCCATCCGGAGTCAGTCTTGACAGCCGTGGGTCACGACGTCATCGAGAACTTCTTGGAACGCGTATAGCTTCTTTTCGCGTACTGTAGTATGAACGGTTGTCCGATTTGAACCCTGTCTCTCTCGAATCCATCACTGATAACATATACTTGTCATACTGGTTGATCAGTCGGGACCACTTGTTCGTCCGTCCGGAACTCGCTTTCGACTGTTTCAGTATTTAATCGGTTGGCTGTCGGTTAGAACTGCCGTCACCCCCCGTTAGAACCCCCTATTATTTCCAATGGAAACGCTGCTTCTATCACCCGATTTCGTCGATTAAAATTTCACTTTCACCGTGGAGTGGGTATCCTTATGTGATTTCGGTTAGTTTCTTTCGTCCGTACGCGTGGGGCACACGTATATGGAACCAAGCACAGCACTGCGTGCCCTTTAGGACGTTTCGAACCGCCGACACATCTCCCGATGCCAAGGGTTATTTGGCACGCAACAGTATGCAGCTTTCGTCACAGATGACCTACACAGAATCTTTCGTTGGGGGAAGAATAGCCGGCAAAAAAGCCATAGTGGCTCGGAGGCCCGAATAATGTCACGTAGCGATCCGACCGCGGATGAGCTCACGCTTCCGGTCAAACGAACGACGGGCGAAACGTTGGAGGACCGTCTCACCGGAAACGCCTATCACAACATCCTGCCGGCGCGCTATCTCCGCAAGGACGCCGACGGTGAACCGGTAGAGACACAGGAGGAGCTCTTCGACCGTGTCGCGAAAAACGTCGCGCTCGCCGAAGCCGTCTTCGAATCCGAAAAACAGGGTGTCGAGATCTCCGTCACGCCGGACCAGCTCAAACCGGGCCATCCCCGCCGTGACGAACTCGCCGGTGACGTGTTCGGCGCGGGCGTCACCGCCGACGCCGACGCCGAAACGACGCTTTCCGTCTACAACGTCAACAAGTTCGCCTACGACACGATCGTTCCGGAGCTCCCCGACGAGATCCGCACACACGTCGAAGACACCGCCGACGCGTTCCGAGAGCAGATGGAACTGCTCTCGTTCATGCCGAACTCGCCGACACTGATGAACGCTGGCGACGAACTTCAGCAGCTCTCGGCGTGTTTCGTGGATTCGCCAGCCGACGACATCGACGATATCCATCAGACCGCAAAGGAAGCCGCACAGGTGTTCCAGAGCGGCGGCGGCATGGGGTATGCCTTCTGGAAACTCCGACCGTACGGCGACGCCGTCGGATCGACCGGCGGCATCGCGTCCGGACCGATCACCTTCATGCGCACGTACGATCAGATGTGCGAAACGATCGCGCAGGGCGGCGCGCGACGGGGCGCTCAGATGGGCGTCATGCGCGTCTCACACCCCGACGTGATCCAGTTCATCCACGCGAAGAACAAGGACGTCTCGCTCGCGGAGACGCTCCGGTTGAACGACCCCGACGACTTCACGCACAACTCGTTTGCCGACGCGCTAGAGGAAGCCCGTGAACTCATCGACGAAGACGGCCGCGTCCCCGAACACCTCCGGAACGCCGTCGAAGGTCATCTCTCGAATTTCAACATCTCCGTCGGCGTCACCGACGGCTTCATGGAGGCGCTGAAAGCCGGCGAGGAGTTCACGTTCACCAATCCCCGCACCGAAGAGCCGCACGTCGCCACC
>CAYQWI010000262.1:0-3493 GCA_964421165.1 uncultured Natronomonas sp. | reverse complement strand
TGAAGGCGATGGGCGCGATGGGCGTCGTCGGGCTTGCGGGCTGTACCGACGACGAGGGAACCCACACGTTCACCTTGGCGGGTACCTCAAGCGGGAGTGCGAGCCAGGCGGCCGGCAACGCCGTCGCGCTCGCTGCCTCTGAACACAGCGAGACGATCGACGTAACGGTACAGGAGAGCGGTGGCTGGACCGCGAACGTCTACGACTACGAGGCGGGCGACTTCGAGTCGATCAGCGTCGACGCGAATACGATGGCGAAGGCGTTCAACGACGAGGACCCGTTTGATGACGACCCCGTCGATACCCTTCCACAACAGGGGCCGCTGTTCACCAGCCTCGAAATGATCTGGGTGGCGATGGAGGATTCGGGCATCGAATCGACGGCTGACCTCCGCGAGGGTGGCTACACGATCTACCCGATCGAACCCGGTTTCGGGACGCGGCTCATCACCGAAGAGGTGTTCCGCGAGGACGGTATCTGGGACGTCAACGACATCAACAACGAGGACACCGACGACATCCCCGGCGCCGTCGAGGAGGGCCGGGTGGATGCGCTGGCGGTGTACGGGTCGAACGGCGTCGACCTCGCCGGCTGGTGTCAGGAAGTCGACGTGCGTAGCGACGGACAGCTCTACGCTATCGAGGCGGACGACCACTTCCGTGAGACGGTCGAGGGTCTCGACGGCGCTCGTGCGGCGGAGTTCGAGCCGTACGGCTGGGAGCAGGACGTCACGAGCGAACTCGGCATCGACGAGGTGTTCAGCTGGGTGCTCGACGGCTTCTGGGCGTTTAGCCCGGACATCCCCGCGGACGCGACCTACGAGTTCACGCGGGTCATGCACGAACACCACGAGACGATGCGTGACTCCGACCCCACCGTTCTCGATTACGACGAGGACCCCGACGCGCTGGCGGCGGCAGTTCTCGACGACATCGAGGTCCACCCCGGTGTCGCCGAGTACTTCCAGGAGATCGACATCTGGAACGACGACTGGGTCGAGGGCTAACCGCCCACACCGAAACCGTCCGAGCGAACCGTCCATTCCAGCAGTTTATTGAACGACATCCACGCGACCCATGAACGCCCCACATGACAGCAGATAGCGGCACCGAGGACGACTCCCCAGACGACACGAACGACGACGTGAAAAAACACGTCGTCGACCCCGAGCAGACCGACCGCCCCATTCTGGTGGGGATTCGCGAGGGACTCACGCCGGCCGCACTCAAGCGACGGGCGACGATGAACTCGGTTCTCGGTGTCCTCTCGATCCCCTTCTGGCTCTACGTGATGTATATGTCGCTCAGCGGTTCCTCGCGGGCGATGTTCGGGATCGGGTTCCTCGGTGGGATTCTACTTTTATATATCCACTCGGAGTTGGCCGACAACGTCGGCGGCGGTACGAACTACATCGTCGACGACCTGAAATCGCTCCTCTCGGACCATCGGCCCGACGTCGCGATACTCTCGGTTTGTGCGATCATCACCGTTATCACGACGGTGTATATGTACACCAACATCCTTCGGCTCGTCCAGGGTGGCCGGGTCACCCAGCCGGAGTTGGCGATGGCGGCCGCCTTCTCGCTCGTGTTGATCTACCTCACCTGGCGGGCGTTCGGGGTCACGTTCCTCGCGGTGGTACTCATCGGCATCGGCTACGGACTCTTCGGGAACTTCGTTCCCGGCCCGCTCGGCCACACCGGCATCTCGCCGAACCGGACGTTGCGGATCCTCGCGCTCGCAAACGACGGGTTCTTCGGCTTCCTGACACAGCTCACAGCGGCGTGGATCGCGTTGTTCCTGTTGTATGCGGGGATGTTGCGGGCCTACGGCGCGTTCGATCTGATCCTCCGCGCGGCGGTCCGGTCGGCGAAGTACGTCGACTCCGGCGTCGCCCAGACGGCCGTCATCGCGAGCGCGGTGATCGGCTCCGTCAACGGGAGTCAGACCGCCAACGCGGGAATGACCGGGTCGTTCACGATCCCGATGATGAAAGACAGCGGCGTCCGTGGCTCGACCTCCGGCGGCATCGAATCGGTGGCCTCGACGACCGGCCAGGTGCTCCCGCCCGTGATGGGCGCGGGCGCGTTCGTGATGGCCTCGCTCATCTCGGGCGTCTCCTATCTCGACGTGATCGTCGCGGGGCTTATCCCGGCCGGGATCATGATGGTCGTCGTCGCGGTTGCCGTCCACTACGCGGCCGCACCTCAGATAGAAGACCCCGAAATGAGCGGGCAGTTCGACCGAAAGCTCTCACAGCTGGAGCTCGCGCTTGAGGGGATCAAGTTTGGGGTCCCGCTCTTCGTCCTGATCTACCTGTTGGGCTTTTTGGGATACACGGTCATGACCTCGGCGTTCTACACGGTCGTCACGATGGCCGCCTTCGGCATCGTCATCCCCACCGGGAAGGCCGCGTATGACAGCCGAAACGCGCGAGTGACGTTCTGGCAGTTCGTCGATACGCTCCAGCAGACGTTCAACGGACTTCGCGGCGGCGTTGTCGTGCTCGCACCGGTCGCGATCATCCTCGCGGCGATAAACGGCGTCGTCGATATCCTGCAGGCGACCGGCGTCCCAACGTCCATCTCGTTGACCCTGATGCAACTTTCCGGCGGCGTCCTGATCGTCGCGGCGGTCATGGCGATGGCCATCTGTATCCTGCTCGGGCTCGGGATGCCGACGACGGCCGCTTACACCGTCGTCGCGCTGTTGATCGCGCCGACGCTGATCGGTCAGTTCGGCCTCGCGGAGTTCTCCGCGCACTTTTTCGTCTTCTACGCGGCGATCCTCGCCGGGTTGACCCCACCCATCGCGACATGTGTGGCAGTCGCCTGTTCGATCGCGGGTTCGGACTTCTGGGAGACGTGTTATGAGGCGCTGAAGATCTCGGCACCGCTTTTCATCCTCCCGTTCTCGTTCGTCTACCACCCCGTGATCGTCGACCACGGCGGCGAGTTTACTACGAGCGTGCTGCTTTCGGGGGCGATCATCCTCGCCGGTTCGCTCATCATCATCCACGGGCTGAACTATCGGTTCGACCTCAGTCGAGCACCCGCGCTCGGTCTCCGAGCGGTGTTCTTCTCGCTCGGGGTCGCCATCATGGTCCACCCCGATCAGATGGTCCAGCTAGGCGCACTCGGCGTCGCGACGTTCCTCTACCTGACGCAGGCGGCAGTCGGTGAGGCTTCGCCGCTCGACCGAATCCGATCGATCGCGCGGTAGTCCTCCGATAGCACGCTTTTTCACCCGCACGCACCGGGTGATTCCCGACACCGCCACCTTGCCGAGAGCGGACCGTTTATCGGCCGACGGTGAAACCGTGACAGTAGATGGACCGCTCCTACTGGCGGACGGTTTCGTTGGTCACCCTTTGGCAGGTGTCCGCCAGCATCTGTTATTACACCGTTTTCGCCGCCACGCCGTTCTTCAGGGACGCCTTCGGGCTCTCACGGTTCGAGGTCGGGATCGTCGTCACGACGCTCACGCTCGGAT
>CAYQWI010000261.1:0-3500 GCA_964421165.1 uncultured Natronomonas sp. | reverse complement strand
AGCGCGCTGTTGGTGTTTATTTTCACGTTCATGTCGTTCCCGATCGTGTTGGCGCTCGGCGGCTTGCAGCTCGCGACCGTCGAAGTGTGGCTGTACGACCGAATCACGAGCCTGCGGTTACAGGAAGCCGCCGCGCTCGCCGTCCTCGAAGCGGCGATCACGCTCGGATTGACCTACGCGTATCTCCGATACGAGACGGCGCAGGCGGCCACTCGCAGCGTCGCGTTTCAGACCCGAAAACGGCTCTTCGAGACCGTCGATCTCGAACGGCTCGCGCTCGGTTTCTACGCCGTCGTCGTTTTGATCGTCTTCTTCGGGCCGATCGTCTCGATGCTCCTCGCGAGCGTGACCGACGTCCACGGTTCGATCACGCTCGAACACTACGAGCTTCTCTTCGCACGTCGGGAAGCCGTCGTCGGCACTCGGCCCGATCTCGCGATCAGAAACTCGCTCGTTTTCGCCGTCGCGACGCTCGCGCTCGCGGTGCCGATGGGCGTCGTTATTTCGATGCTGAGCGCGCGCGATACGCTCGGTGCCCGGGTCATCGGCACGCTCGCGATGGTCCCGTTCGCCGTCTCCGGTATCGTCGTCGGCCTCGGATTGCTCCAGACGGTCGTCTTCGGCGTTGAGGTGTTTGGCTACCGGATACAGGTCACCGGTGCCGTCGCGGTCGTCGCCGCCCACGCCGTCGGCGCGTATCCGTTCGTCGTTCGCACTGTTGCCCCCGCATTGACGTCGATGGACGACCGGCTGGTCGAATCCGCTCGCGCGCTCGGTGCGTCCAGGTCCCGCGCGCTCGTCGATATCGAAATCCCGCTCGTGATGCCCGCGGTCGCAGCCGGAGCCGCGTTCACCTTCGCGATCAGCATCGGCGAGTTCAACTCGACGATCGTGTTGGTGGAAGGGGGAGACGCCTACACGATGCCGGTCGCGGTCGAGCGATACCTCGCGGATCGGACGCTCGGTCCGGCGACGGCGATGGGGTCCGTACTCCTGGTCGTCACGAGCGTCAGCTTTGTCCTCATAGAGCGTGTCGGTGCGTACGGAGGGATCGAATGAGCCTGTCGAACGACGGCGATACGGGGGCGAAACGGTGAGAGTGGAACTGAGCGGTGTCTCTAAACGTTACGGAGAGACGTCCGCGCTCGACGATGTTTCGGTGACAATCGACGACGGTGAGTTTTTCACCTTGGTCGGTCCCTCCGGTTGCGGAAAGACGACGACCCTTCGGCTTCTGGCGGGGTTCGAAGAACCGACGGACGGAGCGATCCGATTCGACGGTGAATCAGTCGCTGACGTGCCGCCGGAACGGCGTTCGATCGGCCTCGTCTTTCAGAACTACGCGCTGTTTCCGCATATGACCGTCGCGGAGAACGTCACCTACGGGCTGAAATTCGCCGATCCGCCCGAGGGAAAGCCGGCCAACGAACGGGTCGAGGAGCTCCTCGAACTGGTCGGCTTGGCGGGCTTCGAGGAACGCGACCCGACCGAGCTGTCCGGCGGACAACAACAGCGCGTCGCGCTCGCTCGCGCGCTCGCCCCCGGTCCCGAACTGCTCTTGCTCGACGAGCCGATGAGCGCGCTCGATGCCCGGCTCAGGGAGCGACTTCGGCGGGAAATCAAAGCAATTCAGTCGGAACTCGACGTGACGACGGTGTACGTCACCCACGATCAGGCGGAAGCGCTCGCCGTCTCCGATCGACTCGCGGTGCTCTCTGCGGGATCGGTCAAGCAGGTCGGCGTGCCAAAAACGCTGTACCGACGGCCGAAAAGCCGGTTCGTCGCCGATTTCGTCGGGGAGAACAACATCTTCGACGGGCGGGTGGTCGACGGGACGACCGCCGATCGGGCGGACGGCGATACTCGAACCGTCCGCGTCGACGATCGTGAGTTCGAACTCGCGGCCGGGGCTATCGAGGACGCGGTCACGTTCTGTGTCCGCCCCGGTGCGCTCTCACCGAACGCGGACCGAAACCGAATCACCGGAACGATCATCGACAGCGAATTCCTCGGCGAGACGACACGCGTTCGGTGTTCGTGGAACGACCGCCAACTCGTCGTCTCGCTGTCCGATCCGCCGACCGGAGAGGCGCTGACTGTCGGTTTCGATCCGGACGACGCGTGGGTCATCGACTGAGCGATCGGGATCTGATGGGGAGTCTCGTACCCAACGGCACATCGACGGTCGACCGACCGACGGATTTCGAATCCGACACAGTCAGTACCACGCAACGTACGACAATCCCTCTGAGTATCGAATCTCCGGAGCGCAACCCTTAGGCGTACTGACGGCAAAACCGAGAGTATGAGCGAGGACCCACGCGATCACGATTTCTCCGACGGACAGGGGTTCGGAGATCCCTACGAAGGATTCGATCTCGACCCGCCGGAGCTCGACGTCGATCCGGGGATGGTCGATCCGGTCGACTCCCGGGTCGTCGCGGACACACTCGACCGGCGTCAGATCCCGGCCGACGAGGTCGACGCCGAAGAGCTTCTGGACGTCGGACTCGAGTATATGCGAATCCAGCGACACGAACAGGCGACGGACGCACTCCAGCGGGCCGCACAGTTCGCCGACGTTGATACCATCGAACAGGAAGCGTGGATCAACAAAGGCGCGGCCCACGCCGAATTAGAGGAGTTTCAAGAGGCGATCGATGCCTACCGCGAGGCGCTCCGGATCGACAGCGACTCCGAACACGCCGCGTCGGCGGAGACGAACCTCGCGTACGCGCTGTGGAACGACGGACGCAGTGAGCAGGCGCTCGAACACGCCGAACGCGCCGTCGAGTTAGATCCCCGGTTCCCGCAGGGATGGTACAACCGGGGCTTTTTCCTCCTCGAACGAGGGCTCGCCGAGGACGCCGTCTCCTGTTTCGACAACGCGCTTCGGCTCAGCTATCGCAACGCCGACGTGCTCGAAGAGAAAGCCCGCGCGCTGGAGGAACTCGGTGAGGACGAACGCGCAGAGGAACTCGCCGACGAGGCCGAGGAACTTCGCAACGCCGCCGAAGATCGGCTTATCGAAGAACGATGATGCTCCTGTGCGAACGCTCGACGCAAGAAGGCCTCCTCGTGTCGGTGTGTGACGCCGACATTCTCGGTGAGACGTTCGAACAGGGGAAGCTGTCTCTCACCGTCGACCCCGACTTTTACGACGGCGAGGAGGCGTCCGCGAACGAGGTCATCGACAGCCTCACAGAGGCGTCGGTCGCGAACCTCGTCGGAACCGAAGCGGTCGAAACCGCGATCGAAGGCGGCTTCGTCGACGAGGCGAACGTCCTCGAGTTCGAGGAGACACTGCACGCACAATACCTTCGAATGTAGCGTCCAACGCCGGAACACCTCTACAGGTTCTCGTCGAACCGGAACTCGAATCGTGCCCCGCCGGATTCGCTTTCGGTCGCTCGCGTCGACCAGCCGTGGGCGTCGGCGATACGCCGGACGATCGAGAGCCCGAAACCGGTTCCGTCCTCGTGGTCGGTGTAACCGACCTC
>CAYQWI010000260.1:0-3518 GCA_964421165.1 uncultured Natronomonas sp. | reverse complement strand
AGATGGCCGACCGGGCGCTCGACGAAACACTCAAACAGGGCGCGCTGTTCCCGTGTAACTTCGTCATCTGGGAGGAAGCGCCGGGCGTCCAGCGCGTCTACCACGTTTCGATCATGAAGATCGGTCGGCTGATCGGGATCGCTCCGGACACCGACGCGTGGGAGTCGATCGTCGAGGACACCGGCGAACTGGTCGAGGAGTTCTTCGAGACGCTGTGACGACGGATCACACCCGATCGGCGGAACGCACGATTTTTGCGTCTCGACGGCGAAACGGGGACAACAAATGATCTCGAAGGGCTGTGAACAGTGCGCCGTCGGTGGGAAGATGGTGCTTTTCGTCTACGGGTACTGCGATCAGCGCGACTGTTTTTACTGCCCGCTCGGGGAGAACCGAAAGAACGTCACGCAGGTGTACGCCAACGAGCGTCCGGTCGAGACGGATTCGGACGTGATCGAGGAGGCCAAACGGATGGACGCGCTCGGCACCTCGATCACGGGCGGAGAGCCCCAGGAAGCGATGGAGCGGACCTGTCGGTATCTCAGCCTCCTCAAAGCGGAGTTCGGCGAGGACCACCACACCCACCTCTATACGGGGATCACCGGCGGTCGAGAGAACATGCGCCGGCTCGCGTCTGCCGGCCTCGACGAGATCCGCTTTCACCCTCCCTACGAGCAGTGGGGCGAGCTACACGGTACCGAGTGGGAGGATATCCTCTATATCGCCCGCGAAGAGGGGCTCACGCCCGCCTTCGAAATCCCCGGCATCCGCGCCGAACCGGAGTTCCTCGAGTTCCTCGACGAGGGGGCCGCCGAGTTCTGCAACATCAACGAGTTCGAGATGTCCGACGGCAACTACCGCCGGATGCAAGAGCAGGGCTTCGAACTCAGGGAGAATCACATGTCGGCCGTCGAGGGCTCTCACGACATCCTCGAAGAGATGGGTGACCACGAGCGGGTGTACTTCTGTACGAGCGTGTTCAAGGACGCAGCTCAGCATCGCTCGCGTCTCAAACGGATGGCGAAAAACATCCGGCGCGAGTTCGACGATATCACTGACGACGGCACGCTCGTCTACGGGAAGACGTGGGAGACTGAGGCCCGACTCGAGGAACTCGGCGTGCCCGAGTCGTTCTACGCCGTCAAATCCGACCACGTCGAGTTGGCGTGGTGGCTCTTAGAGGAGATGGTCGAGGAGGGCGACGTCGAACGCGGCGAGATCGTCGAGCAGTATCCGACCTACGACGGGACGGTCGTCGAGCGGACGCCGCTGGCGTGAGTAGTCCGTCGACGGCCGGCTTGCCCCGCTCGAACTACCCTTCCGTTTCGGGCACCGTCACGGTCACCGTCGTCCCGCTTTCGGTGTCGAAATCGAGCCGACAGCCGAGGAGTTCGGCGCTCCAGTGGACGATCCACAGCCCGATCCCGCTGCCGTGTTTCAGCGGCGTCTCTTCGCCGTCTCGAAGCGGTGTGAGTTCCCCTTCCGGAATCCCGTCCCCGTCGTCTTCGAGCTCGATCGCTACTCCATCGTCTGCCGGGGCTGCACGGACGGACACGCGCTGTTCGTCGCCGCCGTGTTCGAGAGCGTTCTCCAACAGATTCGACACGAGGAGTCGGAGCAGTCGCGGATCGGTTCGGACGGTCATATCCGAGGCCATCGTGTGGTCGATCGTCGCGTCGGGGAACTCTTCGGCGAATCGATCGACGAGTTCCGAGAGCAGCTCATCCAGATCGACCGCGGTAAACGCGGGCGCACTCTCGCGGATCTCCTCGAACGCCCGCGCTTTGTTCGCGACGGTGACGAGTCTGTCACCGCTCGTCGCGATCGTTTCGGCGGCAGATTCGGTCGTCTCGTCTCCCGTCCGATCGGCGATGTACCGGGCGTTACCCGTGATTGCGACCATCCCGTTTCGGAGGTTATGACGCAGGACGCGGTTGAGTACGTCGAGTCGCTGCTCGCGACGCTCCACGCGGGTGATATCCTGAAAGATAAGTATCGAACCGACGGTCCGCTCGGCCGGATCGTGTAAGGGGGCCGCCGAGATGTGAAAGAGGCGAGGGGTTCCGTCCTGCCGAAGCGTGATCTCCGCATTTTCCTCGTCCGATAGCTCTCGCATGGATCGATCGATGCCGAATACCGATTCCGCCGATCTCCCGAGCACGCTTTCGGAGTCTGTAGACACGAGCGTCTTCGCCTCCCGATTGAGGTCGACGACTCGCCCGTCCGTATCGAGAACGGTGACCGGATTCGGGAGGTCGTCGATAGCGTTCCGTTCGGCCGCTCGACTAGTCGTCGGATTGCTCTCGAACATGTTCGTCCCGACGAACGCGTACGCGTCGAAGAGTACGTGCGGGACGAACAGCGCCGCGGTGAGGTTCAACGCCGGGACGGGTCCGACATCGAACAGCCACAACAAGATCCCGACCGTCGGAGCGATCGTGCTGAGCGCGACGGCCGTCGCTTCGCGTCTGTATAACGGACCGTAGCTGAGGACCGTCTCGACGAGCAACAACACCCCGATTCCGGCCGCGACGAGTCCGGAGACGAAGGCGACGTATCCGAGCGGTTCGATCGTGTAGGCGGCGACCGATAGCCCCGCGACGGTGGCGAGTTCGTACCCCGAAACGACGAGCCCCTCCCTCCCGGTCGCGACGAGAAGCACCGTGGCGAGCGTCGAAATCCCGACGAACGGCAGGTAGAGCCATCCGCGGATGAGGTTTCGTCGCCCGGTGTAATCCAGGCTAAACGCGAGAAACAGCGGGCCGATCCATCCCAACGCGATCAGACAGATCGCTTCCAGCGTCCATCTGAGCGTCGGATCGAACACCAACAGTCCGACGCCGTACGAGAGACAAAACAGCGCCTGCGTTCCGAGTGCGATCATAAACCAGCCCGCCCCGGGCTTTCCGCGGTGTCGGTCGAGATAGCCGACGAGAACGAGTGTTCCGATCCCGGCGAGAAGCCCTCCCGTTGCAGGCCAGCGGAGGATCCCGAATAGCTCGTCCATCTGCTCGAACACACAGATGGGAGATACAAAACGCTACGGTTATCGACGGTGAACGTTCCGGCCGTCGTATCCGAGAGTCTCGACCCGTCGACCCACAAGCGCTTTAATCGCCCGCGGGGTAACAGGAGGTATGCCCGAATGCCCACTCGCGGACGAGTGCCCCAGTTTTTCCGAACGGATCGAAGGCATGGGCTGTCAACACTACGGCGACCGCGGCGGCGCCGAGTGGTGTTCTCACTACAGCCAACCGATCCGTGATCTCAAACAACAGCCCGTCCAGATCGGCGAGGAAGTCGTCGTCGACGTCGAGGACATCCACGAATCGGGTGCCGGCGTCGGCCGAACCGAAGACGGATTCATCGTGATGGTCGACGGCGTTCTCCCGGAGGCGCGAGCCAAAGTCAAGATCACCGAGGTTCGATCGAACCACGCTCGGGCGGACGAAATCGAGCGATTGCCGATGGACGAATCCGACGGCGACGATGGCGACGAGAGCGACGAGCAAAAAACG
>CAYQWI010000259.1:0-3538 GCA_964421165.1 uncultured Natronomonas sp. | reverse complement strand
GCCGCTCGGCAACTGGACGACCGCCGCGTTGCGGTCGTGGGTGAGAAGCGTCGCGGACACGCCGGAGGCGCGCGCGAACTTCCCGCCGTCGCCGGGCTGTCGTTCGACGTTACATACCGGCACTCCCTCGGGGATCTCCGCCAGCGGCATCGTGTTGCCGGGCGCGATCTCCGCGGAGACGCCGATCTGGATCTCGTCGCCGACCGCCACGCCCTCGGGGGCGAGCACGAGCCGGCGGTCGCCGTCCTCGAACTCGATGTCCGCCAGCGGCGCAGATCGTGCGGGATCGTGTTCGATGCCGACGATCTCGCCGGAGACGACGTCCACGTCTTCGACGTTCCGGTGCGAGAGGTTCGCCTTGTATCGGTGCGACGGGGCGCGGAACGTCGACGTCCCGCGACCACGGCGCTGTCCCTGAATCCTGCGTCCCATCGTCAGAACACCCCGATCCTGGAGGCGACTTCCTGTGCGTCGTCGCTCTCCGACAGCTTGACTGTCGCTTTCTTTTCGCCGTCCATCGTTACCTGCGTGTTGACCGACGCGACGCCGACGTCGAACTGTCGTTCGACGGCCTCGGCGATCTCCGGCTTCGTCGCCTCCGCCAGACAGATGAACTGGAGCTTGTTCTCGAAGTCCATGTCGTTCATCGCCTTCTCGGTGACGAGCGGATGTTTGATCGTCATCGGTCGGCCACCTCCTCGAGTGCGCTCTCGGTCCAGAGCGTCAATCGCCCCGCGTGCGTGCCGGGGGCGAGGTCCTCGACGTTGACCGACGCGGCCGTCGCGACGTCCGCGCCCGCGAGGTTGCGGGCCGCGAGCGAGGGCTCCTCGCTCGTCACGACGAGGATCGATCTCGGCTCGGTGTATTTCCGTCCACGGGTCGTCCCGCGGCCGGCCCGGACCGATTTGCCGCTCTCGGCGCGCTCGATGTCGTCGGCGACGCCGAGCGCTTCGAGCGCTTCGAGTGCGTCCTGCGTCTTGACGAGTTCCTCGAACTCGTCGCTCACGACGAGCGGGAGTTCGACGTCCCCCTCGAAGGCGTGGCCGCGTTCGGCGACCGTGTCACCGTCCGCGGTCGCCGCGATCGCGCTCCGGGTCGCGAGCTTTCGCTCCTTTCTGTTGATGTCGAGTCCGCGGTCCGTCTCGGCTTTCGGCGGGTGGGCCGCACGGCCGGAGACGGCCTGTGGGACCTCACGCGCACGCCCGTTCTGTCTCGGAACGTGTGCCATCCCGCGGCCGCTGCCGTGGGACTCCGCCGGGGTTCTGAGGCCCGCGTACTCGTCGGTGCCTGCGTCCTGCGTTCGGTTTGCCTGTGCGGCGAGGACTGCGCGCTTGATGAGGTCGGGCCGGTAGGCCGTCTCGAAGACGGCCGGTAGCTCGAGCTCGCCCGCGTCCTCCCCGTTCAGGTCTCGTACTGTTGCCTGCATGGTTTATCCCTGATTCGAGGCGGTGGAGACGTACCGCACCTCTGGGTCGAGACGCGGCTGGTCGGCCGGTCGGACCGCCGGGCGGAAGCGCACGAGGCGCTTGTTCGGGCCCGGAACGGAGCCTTTCACCAGCGCGTAGGAGCCGTCGACCTCGCCGTAGTTGACGAACCCGCCGTCGGGCGAGACGTCGTCGTCACCGATATCGACGAGGCGCTTGTTCAACTCCGTGCGCTGGTGATAGCCGGTCTGTCCCTGCTGGGGGACCGTCGAGCGGACCCGCGATGGGTTCCACGGGCCGAGGTTGCCGATCCGTCGGCGCCAGCCCTGGCGGGCGTGTTTGCCCTTCCGCTTTTGGACGCCCCATCGCTTGACGGGGCCCTGTGTCCCTTTGCCCTTCGTGATCCCCGCGATGTCGGTGTACTCGCCGGCGCGGAACACGTCCGTCATGCTGTGTTCCCCGCCCTCTTTGACCAGATCGAACGCGAATTCGACGCGGTCTTCGAGTGAGCCGCCGCCAACGCGTGTCTCCATCACGTCGGGTTCCTTTTTCGGGACGCTCGAAAGCTCGTTCGGGACGGTGTGGGTGATTACCCGCACGTCCGCGAGGGCACCCTGATCGAGTGCGTCGCGGATCTCGCTTTCGGCGTCGCCGGACTGTTCCTCTGGCACGGACAGGGCGCGACCGAGATCGTCGTGGACCTCGTCGGTCCAGAACTCGGTCAGCGGCCGCTTTCCGTACGGTGTGTCTTCGTAAGCTCGAACGGCGACAGCCCGCATCGGTGGCGTCTCGACGACGGTCACCGGGACGGTCTCCTCTTGGCCCTCTCGGGGGGAGTTGGGTTCGTCGTTGATCGTCACGACGTGACTCATGCCCGCCTTGTAGCCGGCAAAGCCCTGTAACCCGGGCTGTCCCTCGTCGTCCGGCCAGGAGTTGAACCGCGGAACTTCGCTGGCGGCACGACTACGGGGGCTGAAGCCCATCGAGCCTTTTCGTGGTCTGCTTGGTTGTGGCATTTATCTCACTCCAGTGTGAGGGGCGCAAGCGTCGCGAACAGAGCTTCCTCCGTTCGGACAACCTCGCTACCCTGGTTCGGAACCGTATTGAGCCAAAGGTCGAACCGCACGTTCGGTTCGTCGCCGATGGTCTCCGCGCTCGGTTCGCAGTCGAGTATCTCCGGCAACCCCCGTTCGGGGGCGCCGAAGGCGACCGTGAACCCATCGTCTGTCGTCCGCTCGGAGAGTTCCCCGAGTCGGGCGACCGTCAGCACCTCCCCGTGTCTGGACGCGGCGATACGGACGCCGGCGTCCGACCGGGAGAGGCACTCGTCGACGGTCGCGCGCTCGACGGCGAAGCCCGGTGGGGCGTCCGCCACGAGTTTCGCGCGAACCGGCTCTCGCGAAGAGACCCTGATTGTGACGCGTTCCCCCTCCGAGACCGCCAACGTCTGCGGCACCGGGAGGGAGATCGGGTGTTGCAGTCCGCAATTGACCCGGACGCGCTCGTCAGATCCGACCTCGGTCACGATTCCCTGTCTTAACGACCCCGAACCGTCCGATCCGGAGCCGGTCTGTGAACGAACCCGGAGCGGCGGCAGGATGCCGGCGTACTCCAGTTCGTCCCGCCTCCCCCACGCCTCCTTTCGGAGGTATGGCGGCGTGGCGGCGTACCGCAACACGGTGTCGACGAACCCGTCGCCGAACCGGCCGTCCTCGCCCCCGTGGTCGGGGAAGACGACGAGCCGATCCACCCGAAAGACCGTCGCCGCGCGGGCGACGTAGCCGAGTTTGCGAGTCGCCTCGCGTTTGTCCTCGGCCTCTCGGGTCAGAGACGACGGCACGAGCAGGCTGCGTGTCATGCCGTAGCGCTTCCGTGTCCGTTCACGAGACTGTGCCGATCATACCGAACCCACACTTAAAAGTATCGCGGTATGTGGCGGTCGTGGGCCGCGGTGACAGGGTTTTCGTGTGTGACACTCACTCGGACGCGTTCGAGTTCCCCGTCTCGCCGATGGTTCGCAAGCCTTTTATTTATCTCCGCGGTACGATTGGATGCGAAGGGCGCGCTGGTAGTGTAGTGGTATCACGTGACCTTGCCATGGTCACAACCGGGGT
>CAYQWI010000258.1:0-3571 GCA_964421165.1 uncultured Natronomonas sp. | reverse complement strand
TATATAAAGCAGAATTTCTGTCCGTTGTGGGTCACGTCCGGGCCGACGAGAAACAGCCCAGGCGTCGTCGGTGACTCGTCGCGGTCGGTGAGGTCGATCGTTCCGTCAGTCCGCGGGAACGCGTCGTCGACGGGTCCGAGATTGGGCTCGAAACCGGTCGCGAGAATCGGCCGCGTCGGCACGGGAAACCGACGGAGGGAGTCTACGCTGGACGTGTCGACGGCATCGGAACGGCGCTCGGTCGGCGCGTCGGACCCGCGGGGAGTCTCGTCTCCGGGTTCGAGATCGGTCGCGACGACCTCGAAGGAGCCGTCCGCGGCGCGTTCGATACGTTCGACGTCGACGCCGCCGATCAAAGAGAGGCGACCGTCGGCATCGAGGGTGTCGAGTCGTTCCAGCGTGTACGGCGAGAGCGTCTCGCTCGGATCTGGACGGCGGAACGCCCACGGGTACCCCCGATCGAGGACGGTCACGGACGCGCCCCGCTCGATGAGAGCGACCGCGGCGTCGATACCGCTCTCGAAACCACCGATGACGAGGAACTCGTCGGAGCCGCTCGCGGCGAGGTGATCGTCCCACGACGCGACGGCGCTGTTGTGGCGGCCGTGCTCGGAGCCGGGACAGATGTCGGTTCGCGGCGTCCCGAACTGACCGCCGGCCCAGACGACCGCGGGAGTTCGGAACGAGCCATTGTCGGTCTCGACGAGGAGGTCCGGATCGGACGCTCCGATGCCGCCGTCGACCGCGACTCGGCGGGAGTCGGTTTCGGTTTCGCCGTCGATCGGTCGAACGTCGGTCACCTCGACGCCGGTTCCGACGGTGAGTCCGTGCGCGCCGACGAGCGCTTCGAGATGTTCGGCGTACTCGTCACCGGACGGATGCTCGCGATCGACCGCCACCGCCGGGGACGTCTCCGGAACGATCGCGTTCAGATCCGGGAGGTCGAACCCGTTGCTTGGAAACGACGGCGTGATGAACCGCATCTCCTCGGGCCAGGATCGAAGCGAAGCGCCGACCGCATCGCGTTCGAGGAGCAACACGTCGAGGTCGAGATGCGAAAGCGCGACACCGACGCCGACGCCCGCCGGCCCGGCGCCCACGACGATCGTATCCGCGTCCCACCCGTCGCTCATAGCTCGCCTTCGGGACGCCCGTCATCGACGGCGGCTGATGGACGGTCGCGCTGCGGGCGTGCTGGGGTCCGGTGTCGAGTCCCACCGGGGATATAGCGCCGAGCGAGCGCGAGTAACCCGAAATAGACCCCGCCGCCGGTAGCCACTCCGACGACCCCGGCCACCGCGACCCACGAGGGAACCGAACTCCCGAGTGCCGCCGCCGTTCCGACACCGAGACAGAGCCCGATCAGTCCGGCGTTGAGCAGGATCCACGCCCGACTGGCTGATGAACGCGCTTGCCGAACCGACCATACAGATTCGTCTCCGACCATATTGATAAAAATATATTCTAATTTAATAAATCTTGCTAACCGTATTTTAAATTTATTAAGAGTGTCGAGAGCACCCAGATCGGACTAGTTCGACGGGCGAACCAGACGCTATATGCGCCTCGATCGGTTCTGTATAGGTATGCTACGGGTCGCAGTCGCGGTCGTTTGCTGTCTTCTCGCGCTCGTCGGTGCCGCGTCGTTCGTGGTCTCGCCGGACGCGACGGCCCCCGAAGCCGCCGACTTCGATCGGACCGTCTCGATGGGACTCACCCTCGAAGAGCGGCGCGCGCTCGACGACGATCGGATCGTCCCGCGCGCACAGGTGGTCTACTCGCAGTTCCCCTACGTCGTCGGCTACCGAGGGATGGGTCTCGCGGCGGCCGCGGTCGACGATCCGCTCGTCAGACAGCAGTTCGGCTATCCGCGGATCGTCTACGTCGAGGTCGTCCCGTCGGACGTCGCCGTAGACGATTCGGGCTTTCTCGTCGGACAGCGAACCGACGAGTGGCTCCCGGCGAGCGATGCGTACTTCGTGATCGACAGCGAGGCGCAGATCCCGTCCGGACCGACGGCGGTCGCGTTCGAAACGGAGACGGAGGCCGAAACGTTCGCGACCACCTACGGTGGCGAAGTCGTGCGATGGAGCGACCGCGAGCGGTTCCACGTCCCCCGTTCCGACGGCTCGATCGTCCGCGACCGCATCGACGGCCAGCACGCGAGCGCCGACGAAAACGTGTCTCAGGCACGCGCGTTGCTCGATCGGCCGACCGGAACGACCGTCGGCGTCGACGAGCCGACCCTTCGAGCCGCGCTTGCGAACGCGGACGCCAACACCACGATTCACCTTCCACCCGGAACCTACGAGGGACCGATCGAAATCGACGAGCCAGTCACGATCGTCGGGGACGACGCGACGATCATCGGCGACGGAAACGGAACGGTCGTGACGATCACCGCCGACGACGTCGCCATAGCCGGCGTTTCGATCGCCGGAATCGGCGATTCGCTACGCGGAGAGCCCGAATCAGTCGACGACGACCGAGCCGACTGGGACCGAAGCACCGAGGAAGCGTACGGGTACTCCGACGCCGCGATCACGACCGATAGCGTCGACCGAGTGCTGGTCGAAGACGTCGATATCGAAACGCCCGCGTCCGGCGTCGTTCTCCGGGATTCCACCGGAGCGGTCGTCGACGGTGTTCGAGTCGAGGGTGCCGAGCAGTGGGAAGAGGGGTTCATGGGCGTCGTGGCGATGCGTTCGCCGGCCGTGATCCAGAACTCGACGTTCGTCGACGGCCGCGACGGGGTCTACACCCACAGAGCGAGCGGCATCACGGTTCGCGACAGCCGGTTTTTCGGCGGGCGCTTCGGCGTTCACCTCATGTACACCTCCGACGCGCTCGTCGCGCGGAGCTGTACGAGCGGACAGGCGCTCTCCGGGGTCGTCATCATGACGAGTCCGTCCGGGACCGCCATCGCGGACAACGTCATCACGGATACCGAGCAGGGGATTTCGACGAGCGGGTCGGACGCGTACATCGGTGGAAACACGGTCGTCGGGACGCGGCAGGGGATCGCGACGAGTGCGCAAAACTCACTGTACACCGATAACGCCGTGGTCGCCAACGAGGTCGGCTTCCGGGCGTCGGATATCTTCCCGACGAGCGTTATCGTCCGAAACGACATCGCGGACAACGAACGCCACGTTCGGGCGACGAGCGGACCGCTCCGCGTGTGGAGTCACGCTGGCGAGGGGAACTACTGGAGCGGCGCGGAAGGGATCGACAGACAGTACAGCCCGACGGATCCGGTCGATGGGCGGCTCCACAGAACCGAAGCGGCCCGGACGCTCGCCGCCGCGCCCACGCTACACGGGCTTCGAGCGCTTCGGGGATCGGTGCCCGGAATGAGAGGCGAAAGCGTCGTCGACGCGGAACCCCGCGCGGAGCCCGTGAACGCGACGCGTCTGGAAACGGCGCGGGCGCTCGCGGACGACTCGACGTCGATCGAGGAGGTGTGTGCGGCGTGAGCGACGACCCGATCCTCCGTCTGGACGGCGTCTCGAAATCGTTCGGCCCGGTGGACGTGTTGTCGGAGCTAACCCTGTCGATCCCGTCCGAGGAG
>CAYQWI010000257.1:0-3595 GCA_964421165.1 uncultured Natronomonas sp. | reverse complement strand
GGAGCGTCAGCGTCCCCAGCGTCGCTCGTCGTGCCAACCCGGTCAGCCGGTTGACCGCGTCGCCCGTCGATACGAACTCCGGCTTATCTGACCCGAATAACCGACTGAGGAACCCGCTATCGGAATCCGATTCGAGGCTTTCAGCTGCATAGCCGAGGCTGGCAAGTCCGTGACCGCTGAGCGTCTCGATAATCTCCGACGGATCGACAACGGTGTCGGCGACGGGCCCGCTCATCGCCTCGATTTCCCCTGCCGCAAAGAGCAGCCCGAACCGCGTCGCGAGCGCTTCGTTCAACTCGTCGTAGCTCTCTGGGAGGCTCTGGCCACTCGGTTTGAACGGATCGTTATCGAACGCGAGTACGGTATCAGTGTGTTCGACGAACGGGTGTAGCGCAACGGCTGTATCGTAGTTTTTGCGCCCGCTTTCCGCAGTCGTCGGTAACAGCCCGAGGCCGAAGACCGGTTTCGAGGATCGACTCTGAAACCGCTCGGCGATAAGCGGAGCGCCGCCGCTTCCCGTTTCCCCGCCGAGACCAGCGATGACCAGGAACGCGTCGACCGCATCCGGCTCCGCCCGTCCGACCGCGGTTTGGATCTCGTCCAGATGCTCTTGGACACGTGCGGCACCGACGTCGCGATCACTCTCGGACGCCGTGTCCTGATTCGACGCTCGCCCAAGGAGCAGTCGGGTCGATGTCGGGACGTGATCGAGCGATTCGAGCGCCCGATCGCTCGAACTGACGGCGACAGCGTGCTGGATGCAGTCCGTCCCACGGGTGGTTTCATAGGCCAGTAACCGATCGAGAACCCTGCCTCCCGCTCGGCCGACGCCGATGGGTACGAGCTTCATACTCCTTTTTCGCCCCCGCTGAGCCCGTTTGCGTCAGGCAGGTGCGTCGCCTCGAGAAGATATCTGCAGTGATGCATACGCGTCTGTACTGTCGAGGTTGTCTTCAGTATTCTGTCCCCAAACTCACTGATCCGGCTCGCAGACACACCCATCGACGAACGGATACACGGAATCAGTGCGGTAAAAGAGGCCGCGTAAACGCGTTGTCGGAATGAAAGTTCAATCCAATGACACGTTAGAGGTGAGTCTCATCTTCGGTGTGCCAGTTGATGAATCTCTCGAACCCGTACGTGAACCCGAGAAAGACGGCCACAAACACGAGCCACGGGAACGCATCGAACGAGCCGGTGAATGCGATGACGTTAGAGATATACGCTACCGACGCACCCATAGCCGAAGCTATGTAGAGGGCCAGTCGGGCGTTCGGGGAGTCGATGCTGCCGAACGTCGACCGAGTCATTTCATCTATTTTCCCAGTTCGAGTAGTCGATGCCATAGCGATTATACGCGTCCAAGTAGCTTAAAGTAGCGGTAGAGAGTCCATACCACCGATAATCTATTCTTACGGTATCTCACAGCATATCGGACTGGCCGTGCAAGACGGAGGGCGATAACACCGGGTTATCACCACGCCGCAATTCATGCGTTATGCCCATGGGTTATTATTTACTCGTGGAGCGACAAGTACCAACTACCACCTATGCCCGAACACAATTCCAACGATCACGCTCCGATCGGGATTAACCACCTCACAGTCCAGGTCTCGATTCCCGATGCCGCCACTACAGACGCGGACACTGAAACAGATACCCCGGACAACGCTCGTTGATATCGAATTCGACCCCACCGCGTTCCTCAACGGCACCACAAAATTTCGTACAGATCCTCGCGTGATACCGTCTCGATCGCCCTGCTCTCTACTGGTATCGACACCGACGAATGGCGTGGGGTGATCCGAGAATGATTTACCGGCCACCCAGCCGCTCGCGTTGTTCTTCGGTTTCTCGCTTTAGATAACATCTAGAATCCGAGCAGTTCACCGAGACCAAACGAAACAGCGACGAGCGCGAGGGTGTAGACGAGATTGCCCGCAGTACTCGTCCCGAGAAACATTGGACGCGAGTACGAGCTGAGTCCCGCGGGGACGGCCGCAAGTCCGCGGATGCCGAGAACGAGTGTCGTGGCGAAGTCCCCGAGACCACCGTAGCGATAGAAGATCCGATCGACGAAGGCCGCTGACGAAATCTGTGACGACCTCGTCACCCGTGAGGAACCGAAGGGGATTCTTGAACACCTACAGAAATTTGAGTACGCCAGCAACCGCCACGTTATATCTCTGATTCTGTGGAAGACGGGGATGCGACTAAGTGGCCTCCTTGCGCTTGATGTAGGTGACTTCGACGCAGAGCGCCCTGCACTGGAAATCCGTCACAGGGCGACGACGGCAAGGCCTCTGAAACAAAGATCGAACGGCGAACGAGACGTGCTAATTTCGCTTGATACGGCGGAGGTCGTCTCCGATTTCATCGAATCACAGAGTCCCGACGTGACTGACGAGTATGGCCGGAATCCCCTGCTGTCAACGCGCCACGGACGGCGAGCCCGAACGACCGTTCAACGAATGGCCTATACGGCAACGCGGCCCTGCCACTACAAGAACGCCTGTCCATTTGACGAAGGCCCTGAGACCTGTGAGGCGAACAAGTGGGACGGGGCGTCGAAGTGTCCCGGCTCTGTGAGCCCGCATGCGCTCAGACGGGGATACGTCACTGCGGTTCGGAATGCAGGCCAGCCAAAGGACGTGACTGGAGAGCGCTTCAACATGACCGGGAAGGTGCTGGACAAACACTACGATAAGGGAAGTCACAGCGACAAAGCAGATCGACGACGCGAATACCTTTCAGATATATGAAATAAAACCTTCCTGAAACTCTCAATGACAGACAGAAATCGTGTGAAGATACAGAGGTAAATTCAGTAGCTCAGGTTTATGAAGCATTCACTTCGTCCTTAATTAAGAACGTTTTTTCAACTGGTCTCAATTCAACAGACCCGACAAATTCTGGAATCCACCATGGGAAATTTGATGGGGCCAACCGAGGCTCGAATTTTGTTTTTATTTCAAACTCTGAAATGGGTTCACTTTCTTCGGTTAGAATATCGCGGTTAATGTACCAACTAAAACCAGATGTGCCATCAGAAGATACCACTTTATTATTGAATTCATACTTTCTTTGACTCATGAGAGTTTCACTATCGAATATTGTGGCAGGTGGTGCGGGTTCCTTTTTTAGTTGTAAATAGGACTCAGACATACTATGTATGTTCTCCGAAATGTTTGGATGTCGGTTGGTAATGAGAATATCCGCAATAACGGTAAACTTCCCCTCATACTCCCTATTGCTATTATTCAAAAGGCGTATATCGAAATGGTCAACTTCGGAGTGGTCATCAGGGTGCTGGAGCTGACTGAGAGGAATTTCAATTATTTCGTCTTCCTGAAGTTCCTGTAACTCAATCAATTCTTGTTGAAAACTGTCAGGAGAACCGCCAACGGTTACTTTTCCGTCTTCGGAGGTTATAGAACCACTTTCCAATCGGATTTTCAAATCAGGTACCAGCAGAAACTGGATGATATTATTAATTACACTTTTGTAATTTGAAATTATAAATAACAGTAATGCAAGGAAGCTTAGAACGAAGGCTGCCCAAGCTACAGCTGACATTATATTGTTATCATAGCCA
>CAYQWI010000256.1:0-3595 GCA_964421165.1 uncultured Natronomonas sp. | reverse complement strand
GACGGCGCGTATCCACGGCCTGAAGGCCGTGGTATTGCGCCTGTTCAGCATATAAGACGGCCCCCACGACGCGCTAGATCGCCCATAGCGAGTACTCACTACTCGTAGAGAGAAAGTGGTTGTCTATCGGAGCCTCATGTTCCACATCGATCACAGGCCGAGCAAGCGAGCGCTGTACAAGATCACCTCGATTGAACATTGTCCAGGATACGCTCGTGCCACTCGTCGTCGCTGATTTCTCCTGCAGTCCAGTCGAGTGCCGTCTCGGTGCGGATACGGAACGCGTGTGGGTCTCCGTCACCGTCCCGAAATTCCGCATGGAGGAAATCGACCTCCCAGCCCGCTCTGACGACTCTCGCGTATGCAGTGGCGATTTCTATAATCTCGCCGATCCCGTCCTGCGATTCTAGGGTGAATTCGGAATCGTAATCGAGCCGGACGTAGTTCCCTTCTACATGTAGCGAGTTAATTTCGACGTCGGTCTCGCTTTCGATGACCACTCTGAACCGTTCCAGGAATTCGCCGTCTTGATCATCTCTTTCGCCGTCTTGATCGTCTCTTTCGCCGTCTTGATCATCTCTCTCGTCGGTCTGCTCTTCGGTGTCCTCTTGCCGCTCCGTTTGAGCGGACTCCTCGTCTCTCGAGTCTGCTCCCCCGTCGCCCTCGTCTATCTCTTCGTTTTCGAGGCGTAGACAGCCAGCGAGTCCGCCAACGATCCCCACGGTTCCACAGAGACGGAGCACCCCTCTCCGATCGGCGGTCATATATCTGATATTATCGAAGCGCAAAAATACGTTATGGCATGTTTCGTGGCTCCCCCTGCGTTCAGGGCGAGAGGGATGTCAACTGAACTCCCCACGGCGCTTAGCGTGCGAACCAGACGTGGCGTCTCGAGACATGTTACTCTCCTCCGAGCGTTGAATTAATTACACTCCCAGTAAGTTGATTACTCGATGTCGCGATACCTGCCCGCATCGGTCACGCTCCTCGTGCGGGCGTTTTTGAACCCGAGTTCGTATATCGGTGGTCGTTCGTCGGTGTATGAACGGGGGGCGGGCGTGCGAGCGAAGCGAGCAATACGACTGATCGCTCTCTACATCGTCGGCATCGTGCTGTATGCGCTGCCGCTGACGTATGCCGGGATCGGTGCAGCTGAAGCGACTGGGGAACCGCACCCGGCCGCACTCACGCTCGCCGACGTTCTCGGTTGGGACGGTGCTCAGCTTTGGTTGTTCGCCTCCGCGTTCGTCGAGAACTCAATTTTCCTCATTGTCGGCTCAGTGCTCGTCTTCGTGGTTATCCATGTGGCAGTCGTCCTGTTGGGCACTTCGGACGGGCTCTTACAGACCGTCCACACCGTCGTGTACGCGACGGGTATGTATCTCGCCGCGATCTACAGTTTCGTCTGGGCGCTCTCGGTCGCGGACGGCGTCCGAGTCGCCGACGAGGTCGTACTCGCGATCCAGGCGTCGTTCGTCACCACAACCGTAGAACTCACCGGAACTGGTTTCGAGCTCCCGGGCGGGACGACCTCGATGCCGGAGACCACCGCGATCACACCGCTTGGCCGACTGCTGTTGATCGGGTTGGCACTCGCGTGCATCTACTTTCTGTATTCGGTCTATCTCGGCGTCCGAATCAATCACGACGGATCGCGGAGTGCGGCACTCGGTGTCGTCGCTCTCGTCCTCGCCGCGCCCGCACTGTACGTGATCGGCTCGGTCGCGGTTATCCTGTTTACAAACGCATGACTTCACACGAATCCGACTCGACTCGACCGAACGCACGTACCGAGTTCGAAGACACAGAGAGCGCCTCAGCCACCGCTCGCGAGGGGGACTCCACCGATGTCGACCAACGGGGCAGTACCGACGCGTCTGCAGAGGTCCCGGAAGAAGATATCCCAACCGTCTGTCGAACGCGACCGACGCTGAAACCCACGTTGTTAGCGCTCGGGTTAGCAACGGTTGTCTGGCTCGCATTCGTCGGGGTGTTGTTCGCGAATCCGGAGCTAGTTGTCACCGCCGAATTAACTCAAATCGTCGAGATACTCGTTCATCTCGTGTTCGCGTTCGTCGCGATTCGACTCCTCGTCAAACTCTACATCTTGAGTCGGATGACGTACGAAGTCACCGTCGACCACGTCGCCCGGGAGTACTCGTTGCTGTATCGGTACCAACGCCGTGAGGTCCCGATCCTGAAAGTCCGCGGCACCGAAGTTCGCCGCGACCCGATCGAGACGATGCTCGGGTACGGAACCGTCTCTGTGTTGACGGGCGGCGTCGATCGAGGACTGGGTTTCCTCGAATTCGAGAACGTTCCGAACCCTGATGAGGTCGCCAGCGCGATCAACGATGCCCGCGTGGTTTCCAACTCACGGTATGAGTAGCTCGTCGGCCGTCCGCCCTCGCAACGTGAGGTACGAGTGGTATGGAAATTCGGCGTCTGGCTCTCGAAGTTCGAGTGTCCAGTCGTAACGACCGCTTTCGATGTCGAGTTCCGTGAGGTCTGCTTCGAAGACACCATCGTCGGGACGGTGCGTTGCGACGACGACGGACCCCGGATCAGGTCTCGGTCCCCTCGCCGCGTCACCGACTCCCAAGACAGCTTCCCACTCGTCTCTGACCGACCCATGCCGTGTGAAAAAGGCGGTCTCTTCCGTCTGGTCGAACCGCCACCGGTAGCCGATCCCGTGGATTTCGCTCCCGGTCTCGGCGACCACGGATCCGTCTTCGAGCCGCGAGACCACGTACTCTCCGAACGGAGCCTCGGCGAACATCTCGACATCACCGCTCCAGTCCCCGGGAAGATACGTCGCTGGCTCCTCGCGTGATTCGTCGTAAAACGTCGGTGTTTCGTCGCGAAGTTCGCCGTCTCCACGCGTGTTGATCTGAATCCGCGAGGCCGCAATGTCGTCGAACCCGTGATCGAGCGTAAACGTCGCAGACGCATCCTGTGTGAGATCCGTGACGCGCACCCCGAAATCGCTACTCGCGTCGATATCGATCGTATCCCCCCGCGCCGATTCAACATTTATATCGACGGCTGTGTACGTACTTTCTTCGGGCCCTGATGTCGCACTCGTTCCGCTCGAGGATTCGGAGAACGTGATCCCGTCCGGTTCCCGATCGCCCCCCCGATCGAGAGAAAGCGTTTCCGAGGCCGCTGGTGCCGCGGCAAACGCGATTGCGTCCGAGCGAGATGAGAATAATTCCCCAGAGCTGCTGTCGCCGGTCCCCTCTCCGCCAGACGCATCGGAACCAATCTCGCCATCTTGGCTGGTGTCGTCCTGCAGACGGAGACAGCCTGCAACACCGGCTACGCCGGCGAGGGTCAGGACGCGTCGTCGTCGTTGGTTCATTTCTATTCGCGGAAACGGACGGCGGTAGAAAGAGTGTTTCGTGTCAAATCAAACGCATAGCGCGCTCCGAAGTACGCCGCTGGGTTGTTGATAATCCTCGACATCGAAAAACGTCCGTGTTGGACTCACACTCTGTTTTAGCACGCTTTCTTACACACAGAATCAAGGAGAAAGCCCATGACTTCAGTCCTGTCTCTTACCCACAAGTTCTAACGCCGCAGCTGACGAACTAAC
>CAYQWI010000255.1:0-3639 GCA_964421165.1 uncultured Natronomonas sp. | reverse complement strand
AAACGTGGTAGACGCGCTGGACGCCCGGCGTTTCCTCCCAGATAACGAAGTTACATGGGAACAGCGCACCCTGTTTGAGCGACTCATCGAGGGCCCGATCGGCCATCACCGGATTACACGCGCCCAGCACGTAGTAGGGATCGCGATTCGCAGCCACTTTCTCGTTGAGCAGCTCCGACGGCGAGAACTCGACTGGGACGCCGAAGCCGGTCTCTTCGGCCGTCTCTCTGACGTGTTCGATCGCCGCTTCGTGCTCCATTTCGAGCGTCGCCTGTTCTTCGCCGATGTCCGCGGGATCGAGCGTCGATGGGTCGAACGGGAGGTTCATACTGATACGTCGAGGGGAGAGTGCAAAAGTGGTTTGTCCGGCGGCTACTCGTCGGCCGTCGGGACGGGTCCGGTTCCGATGACCTCGCGGACAGCGGTTTCGAACGCCCTGCGGGTGTCGAAATACACCTCGTCGGTCTCTTCGAGCACCGACGCGAGTTCGCGGGGACCATCGGGTGTGCGGATCACCGTCTCGCCCTCCCGCCGAACGATCTCGCTTTTGCCGATGGCGTAGTGGAGCCGCGAGGCCACGCGCGCGAGCGGCGCGCCCTCGACCGGTTCGCCCTCGCCGAGTTCGATCGCCGGTCCGTCCTCCTCATCGGTGTCGCTCATACCCGCGATTCGACAGGTAGTGCCCTAATGCTTACGAACCGAGTCGGGCTATCGATCCGCGGCGATAGCGACGAGTTCCTCCGCTTTCGGGCCGAACTGTGCGGCGAACGCCACGTCCGCGTCGTTGAGCGCGCCGCTCGCGACGACGAATATCGCGTAGACGCCGATAACGACGATCGGAAGCATCACGGCGACGACGAGCGGTGAGAAGATGATAACGACGAGGCCGCCCGCGAGCGCTGCGGGGATAGCCGAAAGGAAGAACTTTCCGAGACTGGGGGTGAGCGGGTGGATTCCACGAACGATGTACACCTCCGAGATGGCCGCGAGGCCGGCGACGGTGAGCGCCGTCGCGGTTCCGATCGCCGCGCCGGTGATGCCGAACCGCGGGACCAAGAGCGCGCTTCCCACGGTGTTGATCCCGAGCAGTAAGGACGTGTTGAGAAAGACGAGACGAGGGTAGCCAAGCCCCTGTAGCAGCGCGCCGTCGGGACCGCCGCAGGTGACGTTGAAGAGGTAACCGACGGCGAGAATCGCGACCGCGAGGCTCGCGGCGGTGTACTGAGCGGTGAAGATTAACGAGAGGTACGCGCTCGCACCGAGCGATAAAACGAGCGCCAGCGGAAGCGTCAATCCGGCCACCCACCGCGTCGCCGTTCGGTACTGGCGTTGGACGCTTTCGTCGTTCTGTCGGACCTCCGCGATGAGGGGTTTAAAAACGGGGGAGACGGCGGTAAAGACGATGAGCAGATTCGCCGCGAGCGCGTAACCGACACGATATATCCCGACGCCTTCGGCGGTTCCGAGCAGGCCGATAATGAAGTAGTCGATCTGTCCCAAAATAACGTATATAAGTCCCGCGACGGCCAGAGGGGCGGCGTACGAGAGCATCGGTCGCGGTGCGGCGGTGTCGACCGATCCGCGGACCAGTTCCGGTGCGTTTCGCACCAAGAGTGCGGCACCCACACAGACCGCAACCAGCAGGCCGACGACGTAGCCGACGACGATGCCGATGAGTCCGAAGCCGGCCAAAAGCAAGCCCGCAGTCGTCAACAGCCGGACGGTCGGGCGGACGAAATCACGCATGTACACCCGATACTGCAACTGTTTGATCGCGTTGAAGCTCGCAAGCAGGATGTTATAAATCGCTAACAGCGGGAGGGTTACGGCCAACAGCAAGAGCGCGAACGCTAACGCGGGTTCACCGAACAGATCAGCGATGTGCCACCGAAGCACGACGAGTGCGACGGCGACGAGGCTCGAAGAGATCAACACGAGTGTCCCGGCGGTGTAGATAACGCCGCGCGCGCTCGCCTCGGCTCGCCCATCGAGATATTGTTGAACGAAATAATCGACCGCCTTCGGAAGTCCGAGTCCGGCGAGCGTCTGGATGAACAACACGAGCGCGACGGCGATCGTAAAGAGCCCGTACACGCCGGGACTGACGAGCCGCGTGATGACCGCGATGATGAGGAATCCGAAGTTTTTCTTTATCACGTCACCGGCGAACGTGATGCTTCCCTGTTTCGCGAGAATCGCCGTTCGATCGGCGTCGGAGCGTATCAAATCGGCGGCGGGGCTCTCCGAAGCGGTGTCCTCGGCGATCGACGGAGACTCATTCGGTGTAGTCACGGCGTTCTCCGTTCGGGATGTCGTCGGGCTCCGTCGGTGAGTAAGATTAGTTCTAACACGTTACACGATGGTCGTGATGGCGACATCGTACCCGTCGATCGCCGCGGCTGCGGTACCCATCTCGGGATATCGAATCTCGAACGGTTGCGTTCCGATCTCGAGTTCCCGTAATCGTTCGAACGTCGTATCGAGCAGTTCCTCGTCGGAGTCGTAGAATCGACCGCGCAACTCGACGTGCTGGAGTTCCTCGTCGTCGATTCGGACCGTTCCCTCGATGGCGACGGTTTCCTCGTCCGTCCCGACGTCGCTACGGACGAGTTCGTGATCGACGATCCGGGCCCGATCGTCAGGTTCGGTCTCCGATTCGGGATCCGCTCCGTCGATTGGATCGAGATCGGAACAGCCCGCGACGCTTCCGACGGCGACCGCCGAAAGCAGTCCACGACGATACATTCGACGGAGCGTACGGGAGGAAGGTTGATAAATGTCGTAGAAAGCGGGGATCACCGGAAAGGACGCTCGACCGTGCCGGAGAGTTGATACGTCCTGACACGAATCTTCGAGCATGTATCGGTGGGGCCACGTCGGGGCTGCACTTTTCGTCTACGGGCCGGTGGGCGCAGCGTTGAGCCACACCGGAGAGTTCGGACTCGCGTTGCTCGGAGCGGTCGTGGCGATAGCGTGTGCGACACTCCCCGACGCTGACGAGTTACTCCCCATCGATCACCGGGGGCCGACGCACACGGTCTGGTTCGTCGCCGTCGGATCGATCGCCGTCGCCGCCGGTGGCGGTCTTCTCGGCGCGGTAGCTGGACGGCCGGGGGCGATCGCCGCGGTCGCCGGCGTGGCGGCAGCGCTTTCGTTGGGATCGCATCTGCTTGCCGACAGCGTCACGCCGATGGGAATCCGACCGTTCTATCCCCTCTCGATGTGGCATCACAGCTTCGACGTCATACCGGCGGCGAATCCGCGCGCCAACACGACGATGCTCGGCGTCGGCATCGCCTTCTCAGTGCTCTGTCAACTCGTCGTGTTCGGATTTTTATAAGAGGTCCGATGGAGAGTCTCCGACCACAACGACTTAGTATTCGCGCGAAATATTATCCAGTTGTATGACTGAGTTTAACGAGTTCAGCAACGTCGACGAAGCACAGGTGACCCGAGCGATCGGACAGCAGTGGTCCGAGGAGTTCATGGAGTTCACCGAGTCCGACGTGATCGTCATCGGCGGCGGACCGTCGGGGCTGATGGCGGCGAAAGAACTGACCGAGCGCGGAGTCAAGACGATGGTCGTCGAGAAGAACAACTACCTCGGCGGCGGCTTCTGGCTCGGCGGCTTCCTGATGA
>CAYQWI010000254.1:0-3645 GCA_964421165.1 uncultured Natronomonas sp. | reverse complement strand
GACGCCGCGATCCACCGTCGCCCCGTGAGGTAGTCAGCCGCCACCGTCATCGACGATCTGTCGAGGACGGGTGGGCGTTCGTCCGCGATGGGATCGCCCCGGAGTGGTTCCGATACATTACCACGGACGGGAGAATTGTCTCGAACGCAGTATACATCTTCTGGTGACGACGAAACGGCGCGGCTGTCCGTATTCAGCGCGACCGCCCGCATGTTCTGGTTTCATAGGGATTATCGTCGCCAACCGGCGGTTTCGAATCTTCCCCGCTCGGCACTGTCTCTCAGTTCTTCACAGGAAGCTTATGAGCTTCTACGATAATCCCTATCAGAACCCCTATTACCGGAGCAAGTCGGCGATTCGGTCGGCCACTTTCGACGTCTGTCCGACGAAATGGTGATCCGCGCTCATGACGACCACCTCTCCGCCCCGCTCTCGGACCCGATCCGCGACCGGCTCCGCGTCGACGACCGTGTCCCGCTCGCCGTAGAGAATCGCGATCGGACAGGTGATGTCTTCGATGGCATCGACTGAATCGATGTCTTCGGAAAGCCGCCGGGCCGGCGAGAGCGCGACGACCCGCTCGGGCGGCGTCCCGGCTTTCGATTCGCGGGCCGCAGCGACCAACGCGAGACAGCCGCCGAAACTGTAGCCGAACAGGCTGACCTGATCGTAGTTGCTCCGCGCCCACGCGTACGCGTCTCGGGTGTCAGCCAACTCTCCGTGCCCCTCGTCCCACGCGCCGTAATCGAACCGAAGGCACGCACAATCCAGCGCGTCGCTCACCGCCCGCAGTCGCCTGTCGTTTCGGTCGCCGCCCATCTCCGGATGTGGCGGGCAGGCGACGACGCAGCGATCGCTCTCCGGCGAATCGAGCGTTCCGCGTACGTCCCGGTCGGACGGGATGAGCACGGATTCGCTCATCGGAGCAGATCCTCCCCGGTCATCGAGTCGGGCTTTTCGACGCCGACGACCGACAGAAGCGTCGGTGCGATATCGGCGAGCGTTCCGCCCGATCGGACCGTTCGACCGCCGTCGGAGCCGTCCGGCGCGACGTAGACGAAGGGCACCGGATTCGTCGTGTGGGCGGTGTGTGGATCGTCGGCCGTTCCCATGTCGTCGGCGTTTCCGTGATCGGCGGTGACGAGCAGATGGCCGCCGGCGTTTCTGACCGCGCGTTCGAGTCGGCTGAGTTGTTCGTCGACGGCCTCGACGGCGGCCACCGCAGCGTCAAAATCGCCGGTGTGGCCGACCATGTCCGGATTGGCGTAGTTCAATACGAGCACGTCCGGGTCGTCCCGTTCGATCGCCTCGATCGCGGTGTCCGTTAGCTCCAGTGCGGACATCTCCGGCTGCTCGTCGTAGGTCGGCACGTCGGGGCTGGAAACGATCTCGCGACGCTCCCCTTCGAAGACGGTCTCTCGGCCGCCGTTTAAAAAGTAGGTCACGTGAGCGTACTTCTCCGACTCGGCCGTTCGAAACTGGGTGAGCCCCGCTTTCGAGATCGCTTCCCCGAGCGTCTGTTCGGGGTCGATCGGCGGATACGCGACCGGTAGTTCGAACGCCTCGTCGTACTCGGTCATCGTCACCAGTTCGATCTCAGGCGGATCCGTTTCGAAGGGCCACTCGGGGTCGATGTCGGCGAGCATCCGGGTGAGCTGTCTGGCTCGGTCGGCGCGGAAATTGAAGAAGACGACCGAATCGCCGCCAGAGAGCGCTACGTCGTCCTCGCAGTCGACGACCGTTGGTTCGACATACTCGTCCGTTTCGTCACGTTCGTAGGCCGCTTCGATGGCCTCGACGGCTGATGTCGCTTCATACGGAGCGGTTCGATCGACGACCGCGTCGTAGGCACGTTTCGTTCGCTCCCAGTTTTCGTCACGATCCATCGCGTAGTAGCGACCGCAGACCGTCGCGACGTGGCCAGTGGCGTGCGTTTCGACGGTGCTTTCGAGTTCGGAGAGGAATTCGGAGCCGCTTTCGGGTGCCGTATCGCGGCCGTCAGTGAACGCGTGGGTGACCGCCTCTACACCACGATCAGCGGCGAGTTCGATCAACGCGTGGAGGTGCGCCTGATAGGAGTGGACGCCGCCGTCGCTGACCAGCCCCATGAAGTGAACTCGCCCGCCGCGCTCGTCGGCGTACGCGAACGCGTCGTTTATCGCCCCGTTGTCGGCGAACGCGCCGGTGTCGATGTCGTCAGTCACTCTGGTCGAATCCTGTTTGACGACTCGTCCGGCCCCGATGTTGAGATGGCCGACTTCGCTGTTGCCCATCTGGCCGTCGGGGAGCCCCACCCGCCGGCCGTGCGTTTCGAGCGTGCCGAACGCCCCGGATTCGCGGAGCCGGTCGAAGTTCGGCGTTTCGGCCGCCGCGACGGCGTCACCGTCGCCCCCGTCGCCCAACCCCCATCCGTCGAGGATCACAAGCGCTGCTCTCATTGTTCGACCCTGCGGGTCGCGCGGTAACTACTCTTTGTATTTACGACGGGAAACGGGCGACCGTCGGCGCCGATTCAGCGCCCGCGCTGCCTTCCGTTCCCCCGTTCTCCCCGCCGCTCTCCGGGTTCGGTCGCTTTCAGCACTACCGGATTCACCGGTGCGCCCGTCGAGCGTTCGACGTGCAACGGGGCGGCGGTGTACAGGAACTCGTAGATCCCGTCTTCGGCACACCGGTGGCCGAGCGTTGAGAGATCGAGCACCTCGTTGAGCGAGACGCCGAGATCCCGGAGGAGCGCCCCGTGCAACGGGATCGTGTACGTGGCTCCGTCGACCTCTTGTACGACTTTCTCGACGGCGATGTTGTCGGCGCCGATCAGCGGGATCTCCATCTCGTCGATCCACTCGACGAGCTCCTCGGAGAACTGCAATCCCGGTTCATCGAGCGGATCCCACTCGGCGTCGGGATCGGTTACGCGCTCGATGGCTCCCGTCCGGATCAGGAGTATGTCATGCTCGCGAATTCGAACGCCCTGTGCATCGGCCGTGTCGTGTAAGTCCTCGAACGTTACGGGCTCGCCGAGATCCAACCAGCCGTTCTCGTCGTCCCCGTTGTGCCGTCCAACGTCGAGAAGAACGCCGCGACCGGCGATACCGGCGTCGGCTATCGGTCCGATATCAGCCACCGAGAGCCCTCGCGTCGTCTCGATGTCGACGGCTTCTCCGTCCCGGAGCCCGGTGACGGGTCGATCGAACTCTCGTTCGTCGGCCGTCGTCATGGCATCGTACCCGTTGTACAGTTCGTCGCCGTACCAGACGTGACCGAGCGCGTCGAGGTGGCTCGCCCCGTGGAGGAACAGCTCGGTGAGGAACCGATCATCGGCGAATCTCATCCCCCCGATCTCCGGCTCGACATCGTCCTCTTCGTAGGACTGTGCGTCTTGGGTGTTATCGCGTCGGCCCGGCGTCCGCCCCGGAAACAGCGGGTCCCCGGTCTCGGTCGTCGGCGCCTCGGCATCCTCCTCGGCGAGCGCGTCGATCGTCTCCCCGGTCATCGGAAGCTGGAGGGTGATCCGTTCGACGCCTTTCGCCCCGCGACGGGTCATCGCCCGCGCACCTTCGAACATCTCTTCGCTTCCCAGATAGTTGAGCGCCCCGAGCTCGTCCTCGTCTCCCCACTTACCCCAATTGTCCGGGAGATCCGCCAGTA
>CAYQWI010000253.1:0-3659 GCA_964421165.1 uncultured Natronomonas sp. | reverse complement strand
TCGTCTGGCTCATCTGGTTCATCGTCTTCATCCGGTTCGTCTGGCTCATCATCCTCGTCCGGCTCGTCCGGTTCGTCCGGCTCATCGTCCTCGTCCGGTTCGTCTGGCTCGTCCGGCTCATCGTCCTCATCCGGCTCGTCCGGTTCGTCCGGCTCATCCGGCTCGTCTGGCTCATCGTCCATATCGGGCTCTTCGTCGTCAGGTGTGCCACAGCCCGCGACACCGACGGCACCAGCGACACCGAGTGTTTTCAACAGTGTTCGCCGATTCGGGCGCAGCTTCGAGTTTTTATCGACCATCGCTGGATGACCGTTTGCTCCGGGCGGTATTGGCTATGAACAAGCTATAATACGGTAAGATCTACTTTTATACTGAACGAGCTTCGTTCCGGTAGATCGGACGCGAACACCGGTGACCGAACGCGGGTTGTTCGTGCTTATTCGTCCAACGCCCTCAGACTGTAGCGGTTTTCACAGACTCTGCTGTTCGACTCACCGGAGTCTAAGTTTTTCTTACTCCGATTCAACGGTTTGAAACGAACGGAATCGAATACACCGTTTATCTGTCGTCTCGTCTTTGCGGGCGGTATGACCGGAGTCCGACTACAGGATGGCCGTCCGATGGCAATTCGCGAGGAGACCGACGCCGGCGAAGGGCTTTCGCTCGATACAGTCTACCACCTCTTGCAGAATCAGCGGCGTCGGCGTGTCATCCGGTATCTCGCCGGAACCGAGGGCACCGCTTCCCGCGATGAGATCGTCGGACGGATCGCGAAGTTGGAGGCCGAAACCGAGGAGAGCCACATCAGTTCTCAGGCGCGCCAGCGAGTGTACGTCGCGTTACACCAGACCCACCTCCCCAAACTGGACAGCGCCGATATTGTGGAGTATACCCCGGATCGGGGAACGGTAACCCCCCTGGCCGCGCTCGAAGAGATCTATAGAGTGCTCGAAAACACGACGCGTGTGAGTGCCGTTGAGGACGTCTCCGAATCGGCTTCTCTAACGCGGGATAACTCTCGGAACCGTTCGATGGCCGCCGGGATCGTACCCGCGCTGTCGTTCGGAGACCCCGTTGGAGATCTCCGATCCGACTTCAGCGGCGAACGGACTCTACTGACGGTGCTCGTTGTGCTGGTGGCCGTCGTCGGGATCGCCGTCTTTCATCACTTCTAGTCCGTCGACGGGCTCACCGATTTCTATTCAACGGTACACGGTATTTATTTAACATGTCTCTGTCCAAGGTGACTGCTATAGATGTCACCCATTACCAGTACTATTTTTCGGGAGCGGTGTTCCAGCTTATACTCTCAGATATTCCCGGATGTGACCCGACGAGAAACATCTGGCTCCGGTTTGCTCACTGGCTTTAGCTTCTGAAGAGCCGCTCAAGCGCGTATCAAATCAGTCACCGGCTACCGGATGGTGAACGAATCGTGACTCGGTATAGGTGCATCCTCGATCGTTCCTTAGAGTGGGAACGTGATCGGCAGCATGAAGAACTAATCAGGACCCGGTTCATTTCCACCCGGGTTGGGGATCTCTTTGTTTTTGTAGTCCTCGAAGCGCTCGTCCTCGAACGCTCCCAGCCCGAGAACGAAGACCCCAACCGGAACCATCCCCTGTTGGGCGAAGAAATCGACGCGAGTTACTGCGCCCCTGAATTTCAATTTCTCGCCCTTACCGACAAGAACCACCTCTTCTCGCACAACTCCTCGCCATCTCCCCGATTCGGGGGAGAGCGGATTATTCTCGTCTGCCTCGAAATTGATGTTTGCACCGCGCTGTGTGTACAGGGACCCCTTCTCCTCCTCCTCTTCCAGAAGGAGCCTATACGGTTTCCCGTCGCCTAACGGGAGTTCCCGGTGAATCACGCGCCCACCACCGGTTACTTTGAAATTTTCCAAGTCGAGCATGGACGGATCAAATTCGTTTCCCTCCCCATCCTCATCCCACGTTATACCACCATCATCACCAATCGCTCCGCTCTTGAACCTAAAGTCAATCTCCGCATCAGCGGTTGCAGATCCCGTCATTAGAGCGAGTCCGGCCGCTGCTCCTGCGGTTGTACAGATAAACGACCGCCGATTCGTCCGTTTCGTATTGAGATTCATTTTTGACATTTTTATGTCTCTCTCGCCGTAGTTCTAAGCGGATGATATTAATATTATCCCCTAACTGATAGAAATTATTGCAGAATTCGTAGTTTCACGCGGAGAAACGGGAACTGCCGCCGAAGGAGCGGCTTCGGAATGTCTGAGCGGCTACGATACCCTTCTGAGAAACGCCTTCCTACGCCTTCCCAACGTGGTCTCGAATCCGCGGCAGCACTTCGTTCACACCGAGCGCGACGACGCCGGCGTACAGCGCGATGAGCCCCATCCCGGCGAGCCAGATCGCGAAGTGAAGATTGCCGGCCGCGAGATACTGGAGGCTGGTCAGTTCTGCGAGAACGCCGACGGCCGTGAAGCCGACGGCGACGGCCGCGTACACGAACAGTTCGACGGCCGGGGCGAGGAGTTCTTTCATACCGCCCGGTCCGCGATTACCGTATAAAACGTTATCGGAGCCTTACGCCCCGAGCTCGACGACGAAGTCCGATTGTACCCACATCTCCGGATCTTCCCGGTCGTAAATTACGACCTCACCGTTGTCGAGCGAGAGATGGGCATACCGCTCGGAGTCAAGCGGCGTCTCGGGTGGTTCGGTCGAGGTTCCGGGCGATTCGTCCGTATCGGAGGGTACGCTACTCATTAGCATATGTCCCGAGACGCCGGGTGGATATAAGCGTTCGGTCGAACGTCCATTAACAGTATTCGGAGTATTATGATGTCATTATACGCGACCTCCGGACCTTCATTATTCCACATTCGTTATGCGTCTCATTTTCGTTATGGTTAAGGGACCGAAGTTCCTATTTTGAGTATGGCACAGACGACTGGGCGTGTCGGCTACGACGAGTTGGCGACACTCAAACTCGTCGCATTGGCCGGTGCGCTCGAGGGACAAACGACTGTCACGTGCTCGGACCTGGCCGAGCGCCTCGACGCCTCGAATCAGACAGCCTCGCGCCGGCTACAACGGCTCGAAGACGCTAACTACCTAACGCGGGAACTGAGCGGCGAGGGGCAGCGAATCGCGCTCACCGACGACGGGAAACGGGCACTCCAGCGCGAGTACGTCGAGTATCGCCGGCTTTTCGAGGGGAACAACGACGTGACACTACACGGGACCGTCACGAGCGGCATGGGTGAGGGGCGACACTACATCTCCCTGTCGGGGTATATGGAACAGTTCCGCGATCGGCTGGGATACGAACCGTTTCCGGGAACGTTAAACGTCGACCTCAGCGACGAGAGCGTCCGAAAGCGCGCTCGTATGGATTCGATCGATCCGGTCGAGATCGACGGGTGGGAAACCGACGATAGAACGTACGGTCCGGCGTACTGTTGGCCCGCGACGGTGGAAACGGCCGTCGGTGATCGATACGAGGGGACACACGTCATCGCTCCTGAGCGAACCCACCACGGGGACGACCAGCTGGAACTCATCGCTCCGGAAAAGCTCCGCGAAACGCTCGAACTCGAAGACGGAGACGAGCTCAGTATCTATGTCACGGAGTAGCAACGCCGCGCGAGTGAATCGTGGCGTCGACGCAGC
>CAYQWI010000252.1:0-3660 GCA_964421165.1 uncultured Natronomonas sp. | reverse complement strand
AACGCCAACAGCGCGTCGTCGCGGTCTTCGTACATCTCTTCGAGGTCGGTGTCGCTGCAGTCGTAGATCCCGTGGCCGCTTCGGACGCCGGTGTGGCCCTTCTCGATTCGCTCTTCGAGGACGGGGTTCGGATCGGTGCCGCGGTCGAGATCCGGCATCAGGTACTTTTCGACCTCGTGGTGGACCTCCAGGCCCGACTGGTCGACTTTCTCGAAAATACCGAGCGACGGCAGCCGGAACCCGAAGCCGGCTTTGACGGCTTTGTCGATCTCTTCGGCGCTTGCGACCCCCCGATCCAGAAGCGAAAACGCCTCGTAGGCCATCGCGAGCTGGATCCGGTTGCCAATGAACCCTTTGATGTCTTTCTCGACGCGGACGGCCGTTTTGTCACAGGCTTCCAGGAAGTCGTAAGTGGCGTCCATCACGGCGTCGGCGGTGTGTTCTCCCCGGACGACTTCGACGAGCGGGACGATATAGGGCGGGTTGAACCAGTGGGTCCCGACGACGCGGGCGGGGTCGGCGACCGTTTCGGAGATCTCGGTGATCGAGAGCCCGGAGGTGTTCGTCGACAGCACCGCGTCGGCGGGGGCGTGTTCGTCGATGGACTCGAAGACGGTCCGTTTGACGTCCATGTTTTCGACGACCGCTTCGACGACGAGATCGGCCTCGGAAACCGCATCGCCGATCGATTCGTGCCACGAGATACGATCTAACACCGCGTCGACATCATCGATGCGGTCGTGTCGTTCGAGCGTTCGGAGCGCCGATCGGACCTGGCTTTTGCTGTCGGCCAGCACGTCCTCGTCGGCGTCGTACAGCGTCACCTCCAGTCCGGAGGCGGCGAAGTCGACGCCGATGCCGTGGCCCATGAGGCCGGCGCCGACGACGGCGACGGTGTCGAACGATTCGGGCGGGGCGCTCATATCGACGTTTCCGCGGCGCCTTTGAGGCCGAGGAACTCGCGGACTTGCTCGGGCGTGGCGGGTTCGCGGCCGGTCTGTTCGCGGGCGAGGCGAGCCATCTTTTCGACCTGATCGGCGCTGCTTTCTGCGAGTTCGCCCGGGCCGAGATAGAGGTTGTCTTCGAGGCCGACGCGGGCGTTGGCTCCCATGGTGACGGCCTGCGATCCCAGCGGGAACTGCATGCGGCCGGCTCCGATAACCGAAAAGGAGTAGTCGTCGCCGAAGAGTTTGTCGGCGGTCTGTTTCATGACGACGAGGTTGTCCGGATCGGCGCCGATGCCGCCGTGGATGCCCATCACGAACTGGATGTGGAGCGGTCCGTCGAGCAGTCCCCGGTCGTAGAGTGATTTGGCGTTATACAGGTGGCCGACATCGTAACACTCCAGCTCGGGTTTGGTGTCCGCGTTGTCGAACGTCTCCAGGACGCGTTCGAGGTCGGCGAAGTGGTTCGGGAAGATGTTGCTTTTGGAGCCTTCGAGGTACTCGCGCTCCCACTCGTAGTCGAACTCGTCGTATTTCTCGGCCAACTGATAGAGGCCGAAGTTCATCGAGCCCATGTTACAGGAGGCCATTTCGGGTTCGAGCTCGGGGACGACGCGGATCCGCTCGTCGACCGTCTGAGTCGGCGCACCGCCGGTTGTCGGTTGAACGATCGCATCACAGGCGTCGTCGATTTTTTCTGCGACCTCACGGAATAGCGAGAGGTCGCTGACGGGTTCGCCCGTTTCGGGATCGCGGACGTGGATGTGGACGATGCTCGCGCCGGCGTCGGCCGCGGCGATGGCCTCGTCGGCGATTTCGTCTGGTGTCACCGGCAAGTGCGGTGACATGGTCGGCGTGTGAATTGCCCCGGTCACGGCACACGAGATGATTACCTCGTCAAGTGAACGCATGTCTCTGTATGACGGACCCTTGACTATCAATCCACCTGTTACGGGGTCACTTTGCCATCGATGGACATGCGATTTATCGTTCGTCCCCCGGTACATCGACGTGAGAGCGAAGATGGATCTCACAGACTACACGATTTTGGATCTGACCTGGCTTTTGCCCGGTCCGTACGGAACGATGTTGCTCGCGGATATGGGCGCGGAAGTGATCAAGATCGAAGAGCCCGAACGCGGCGACTACGCTCGATGGATCGAACCCACGGTCGATCCGACCGACTCTGGCGCGCTGTTTCACTCGGTCAACCGGAACAAAAAGAGCGTCACGCTCGACCTGAAGAGTGAGGACGGACGTGAGGCCTTCCTCGATCTCGCCGCCGAAGCCGACGCCGTCTTCGAGCAGTTCCGCCCCGGCGTCGTCGATCGCCTCGGGATCGGCTACGAGGACGTCAGGGAAGTCAACGACGAGATCGTCTACTGCTCGCTCTCGGGGTACGGACAGGACGGCCCCTACAGGGACCGTGTCGGTCACGACATCAACTACGTCGGCGTGGCCGGGTTGATGGAAGAAACTGTCTCGAAAGACGGCCGATTTCCGGCGGTTCCCGCCTATCAGATCGGCGATAAAGCCGGCGGCATGTTCGCCGCGTTCACCATCGTTTCGGCGCTTCTCAACCGCGAGTCCGGAAACGGCGGCCAGTATCTCGACGTGTCGATGACCGACGTCGTCGCCTCGCTCGGAACCGGACAGAGCTGGCGTTCGTTCAGATCCGAGGAACTGCCCGAAAGAGAGCGGTCGCTTTCGGCGATGAAAGCGCCCTGTTACGACGTGTACGAAACGAAAGACGGTAAATACGTCACGATCGCGGCCCGCGAGGAGAAGTTCTGGAACCGGCTGTTAGAAGAACTCGGCCGCGAAGATCTGGCGGAGTATCAGTTCGCGACCGGCGAGGACGCCGCCTACGCTCGCTCGGAGCTTCAGTCCGAGTTCGAGACGCGGACGCGCGACGAGTGGGAAGAACACCTCTCCGAGGAGACGATGATCGCGCCGGTCAACGAGTTCGAGGAGGTGTTCGAACACCCACAGCTCCGCGCCCGGGAAATGGTCGGGGAGATGTCGGTCGGCGACGACGAGACGTTCTCGTACGTCGGATTCCCCGCGAAATCCTCGGCCGACATCGACGACATGGACGAGCCAGCTCCCGGGTTCGGCGAACATACCCGCGAGGTTCTCTCGCGGATCCGCTCGGAGGAACAGCTGGCGGCGCTCGAAGAGCGGGACGTTATCTGAACTCGGGGACACCCGAGGGCTAGAGGACGGCCCTGTCCCCCGAGAGTATCGCCTTCGAGCGGCGGGTGATCTCGGGAACGCGCGTTTCCATCTGCGGATAGAGCGGATCGTCGCTTTCGCCCTCGAGGTATCGGGCGTAGAACATCTCACAGACGGCCGTCAACATGTACAGCCCGAGGGCGACGTAAAAGTCGAGATTCGTGACTTCGACCCCGGACTGGCGTTCGTACCGATCGAGCAGCGTTTCGCGATCCGGGTATCCAGGTCGATCGAGGAACGTCGGCATCAGATCCTCGATGAGCGGGTCGACGTCCCAAAAGCAGAGCAACCAGCCGATGTCGCGGAGCGGATCCCCGACCGTTCCGATCTCCCAGTCCACGACGGCGATCAGCTCCGGTTCCTCGCTCGCCCCGTACAGCACGTTATCGAGTTTGTAATCGCCGTGGACGAGCGTGTGTTCGCTCTGCTCGGGCACGTTCGCGCGTAGCCACGATTCAATCTCGTCGACGTGTGGAACCTC
>CAYQWI010000251.1:1411-3681 GCA_964421165.1 uncultured Natronomonas sp. | reverse complement strand
ACGACCGTGGCATTCTGATGTTACTAGTTACTACTTGTACTTACTTATAAATACTGGATTCTGTAACAGTTACACTACCCTTTTTTAAACGATACGGGGGCCTGACGGACGTATGGAGGGGGAGAAGGTGTCCGTCGATCGAGACTCGACCGAAGCGATCGACAGATCGGAGCTATACGAACGGGTTCCCGAGCGGCTCCCCCGATTCGTCGTCCGGAGACTCGACGACGAGACGCTCGTTCGGCTCGCGGACGGCGACGCGCTGGAGTGGACAGAACGCGTCTAGCGATCGGAAGCGTCCTTCCACTCGCCGATCCCGGCGGGATCGAGATGGAGGTGAACGTCGCCGACCACGTCGATATCGCGTAACGCCTGCACGAGTTCTGTCTCGATGTCGTGGGCTTCGATGAGCGTCAGTTCGCCGTCGACTTCGACGTGCGCTTCGACTTCGAGATCGGTCCCGTCGTAAAACACCGCCAGATCGTGGACGCCCGAGACGGCGGGATGAGAACGGAGGGTGTCACCGATCTTTTCACGCTGGTCGTCGCTCGGTGCGGCACCGATCAGATACGAGACGTTCTCGCGGCCGATCTTGACGCCCTGATAGACGACGAGGAGGCTGACGAACCCGCCGGCGAGGGCGTCGAAGACCGGATAGCCGAAGAAGACGCCGAGGACGCCGATCAGCGCGGCGAGGGAGGTGTAAATGTCGTTCCGGCAGTCGATAGCGAGCGCGGCGAGCGCCGTCGAGTCGACCAGCTGGTTGACCCGCGTCGTATACCGGTACACCAGATACATATCGGCGATCGCAAACAGTAACGCGCCGATGAGAAACGGGCTGAACGTGACGTCGACTCCCTCGATCAGCCCCGTCACCGATTCATAGAGGAGGTTCAATCCCAGGAGGACGATGACGCTGCCGACGAACAGCGCGGCGAGCGGCTCGATCCGCTGGTGGCCGTGCGGGTGGGTCTCGTCGGGGTCGTCGTAGACGCTACGACCCCACACCAGCACGACGATGCTCGCGACCAGATCGGCGACCGAGTGCGCCGCGTCGGCGAGGAGCGCGACGGAGCCGAACGCGAGGCCTGCGGCACCCTCGACGACGATTTTGGCGGCGTTGCCGAGGACGTTAGCGACGCTCGCTCGGGTGAATCCCCGCCTCTCGGCTGCCGTCCTCGTCCCGAGCTCCCCGGCGGTACTGTCGCTCACGTGCACGTATACCCGAACTCCTCGGATAAGTCATCGGATTCGGCCGGTCGAAACTCGAAGTTCGGTGGTTGCAAGTTCCGAGCTACTCGCCGACGAAGACGGACCCGCTGTCGGTGACGTGTGTGTTCGGTTCCGCGGCGAACGCCTCGTGAAGCTGCTCGTAGCTCTCATCGAGCGCCTGAACGATGACTTTCGTGTCCGAACAGATCGGCATGAAGTTCGTATCGCCGTACCAGCGCGGAACGACGTGCGTGTGGAGGTGGTCGTCGACGGAGCCGCCCGAGGCGTCGCCGAGGTTGAGGCCGACGTTGACGCCGTCGGGGTCGAACGCCCGTTCGAGCGCGCTCATCGTTCGCTGTTTGAGCCGGGCGTGGTCCAGGAGCATCGCGTCGTCGAACTCGGCGTACGACCCCGTGTGTCGATTCGGAATCACCATGACGTGGCCCGGGTTGTACGGATAGTTGTTCAGCAACACGAACGCGTGCTCGGATTCGGCGACGACCAGTGCGTCACGCGCGTCGTCGCGCTCGGGGAGGACGCAGAACGGACAGCCATCGATCGGTTCGTCATCGCGCTCGACCCACTCGATGCGCCACGGGGCGAACAGTTGATCCATACCGTCACTGCGGGTGCCCCTCGGTTAACGCTGTCCGAATCGGCAGCTAGCCATATATAAATGTTGTTGCCGTTTAGCGATGGGCAGTGCGTTCAAAACCGAACGAACACCTGTTTTAAACGGTCTGCGTCGCTCGGAAGCCGTCGTTTGGTCGACAGCGGCTATCGGTTGAACGGTTCGGAACCGAGTCACCGCTTTAGGAGCCCTCCACCGATACGATTGAGCAACGATGTCGACACGAATCGACGACGACAGTACGATGACAGAGTCGTGTTCGGAGTGTAGTCGCAAAACCCCACACACTGTATCGATCCAGCTCCGCACCGAAAGCCGGAAAACCGAAAACGCCGAGTACTCGCGGGAGCCGTACCGCGTCTCCGTCTGTCGCGTCTGTGGCGTCGAGCGTTCGGTTCGGATGAACAACGCATAGGATCGCTCGGTT
>CAYQWI010000251.1:0-1311 GCA_964421165.1 uncultured Natronomonas sp. | reverse complement strand
ATGAACAACGCATAGGATCGCTCGGTTCGGATGAACAACGCCTAGAATCGGCGGTCGGTGTACTGGGCCGGCGACGACAGAACATATTTTATCACTGGCACTGAACCGGTGCAGTATGTCAGACGGAGATTTCGACGGGTACGGTGGTCGGCACGTCCCCGATCCGCTTCTCGAACCGCTCGAACAGCTGGCGAACGCCTACGACGACATCAAAGACACCGACGAGTTCCGCTCGGAGTTGCGGATGTATCTTGAAGAGTTCGCCGGGCGGCCGACGCCGCTGTTTCACGCGCGCAATCTGAGCGAGCGATACGGGACGGACATCTATCTCAAACGAGAGGATCTCCTTCACGGCGGCGCACACAAGATCAACAACGCGCTCGGACAGGCGCTCCTCGCCAAGAAGGCCGGGAAGAAACGCCTCATCGCCGAAACCGGCGCGGGACAGCACGGCACGGCGACGTGTATGGTCGGCGCGCTGTTCGATCTCGATACGGAGATCTACATGGGCCGAAAGGACGTCGAGCGACAGAAGATGAACGTCTTCCGGATGCGGCTCATGGGCGCGGAGGTCAACGAAGTGACCCGCGGAGGCGAGGGACTCGCGGACGCCGTCGACGCCGCGCTCGAAGATTTCGCGGCGAACATCGACGACACGCACTACCTCGTCGGCAGCGTCGTCGGCCCCGATCCGTTCCCGCGGATGGTTCGAGACTTCCAGTCCGTCATCGGTCAGGAGGCCCGAGAGCAGATGCGAGAGCGCGTCGGTTCACTCCCCGACGCGGCCGTGGCCTGCGTCGGCGGCGGCTCGAACGCGATCGGACTCTTCGACGCCTTCCGAGACGACGACGTCGCGTTTTACGGTGCGGAGGGCGGCGGCGAGGGGTCGGACACCTCGCGTCACGCCGCCCCGCTCGCCAGCGGGAGCGACGACGTGATCCACGGCATGAAAACCCGCGTCATCGACGACGAGGTGGAGGTTCACTCGGTCTCCGCCGGCCTGGACTACCCCGGCGTCGGCCCCGAACACGCGATGTTCCGCGCGATCGGGCGGGCCGAATACACGGGCGTCACCGACGAAGAGGCGCTCGCGGCGTTCAGAGAGCTCTCAGAAACCGAGGGGATCATCCCGGCGCTCGAATCGTCCCACGCGATCGCGCAGGCGCTGAAACTCGCCGACGAGGGCGACCACGAGACGATTCTCGTGAACCTCTCGGGGCGCGGCGACAAGGACATGGAGACGGCGTCCGAGAAGTTCGACCTGTGACTACTCCCACGACTGAAGTCCTGTCTCTTACCCATAAGTCAGAG
>CAYQWI010000250.1:0-3690 GCA_964421165.1 uncultured Natronomonas sp. | reverse complement strand
GTCGAACGTTCGTTTGTACTCGCTCGCGTGTTTTCCCGACGAACTGATCCGAATCTGCTCTTCGAGCAATCCGGCCTCGGTCAGCTGTTCGAGCTTTCTGTACGTCGTCGATCGGGCAACGTCACACCGTTCGGTCAGTTCCCCGGCGGTCAGCGCCTCGTCGGTGGTTGCCTCCAAAAGCGCCCGGCAGTCCGGATCTTCGAGCGCCGCCAACACCGCTTCGCTGTCGGCTGATCGTTCGTCGTTCGACGCTCGTAACCCATCTCTCGATCGGAGTTTCGCGGACATCTTCGTACTACTGTGTATCAGCCGACTCATGGCGTAGATGCTCCCACAGTATAGAGGTGTTTTATATACCTCGACTCCCTGACGCCGGATCGCCGCCCGGGAGACAGCCTTAGGTGTCTCCCGGTTCAATCGGCGTCGATGGCTGGAATACGGGCGGAGATACGCGTCGACCCCGACGGGACCTGTCCGGTCGTCGAAGCGTCGGTCGATCTCGGTTCCCCGTCGTACAGCGTCGCCCGGAGCGCGGTCGCGAGCGACTCCGAACGCGTCACCGAGGAGTTCATGCTCGAAATCGGGGGGGATCCGGAGGCCAGCGTCGAACTCACCGAGGTGTTCGACTACGGTTCGAAACGGATGTATCGGTTCGCCCGCGAACGCGGTCGCGGGTGTCCGTGCGAGTCCGTCGAGGTCTACGACTGCCCGATCATCGATATTCGCGCGCGCGAGGGACTGTTGTATCTGGTCTTTCACGCCGTCGATATGGACGACCTCCGGAGCGTCATCACGACGCTTCGCGATCGGTACTCCACGGTCGACGTTCGGCGGCTCCTCCGAAGCCAAACCGACGCTCCCGGGGACGACCTCGTCTTTCTGGATCGCGGACGGCTGACAGAACGCCAGCGGGAGGTCCTGGAGACGGCACACGAGCTGGGGTATTTCGAACATCCAAAGGCGGCGAACGCCGGCGAAGTCGCCGCGGAACTGGATGTCGCGACGTCGACGTTTTCCGAGCATCTCGTCGCCGCTCAGTCGAAATTGATGGATTCGATTCTCGACGTGTGAACTCCGGACAGACGAACGTTCCGTCCGGACCGACTCATACCGGATCGAAGACGATCTACTCATATTTCTTGTTCCGTTCTTCTCATCGACCGAGAACGGCTTCGCCCGCGCCTCTGCCGGGGTGTCCTAACCCGAGGGCTTACATTGGTGACTCCCGAACGGTCGTATATGCCAGAAGTCGAAGTGTCGTTGCCGGACCGGATCGACAGTGAGATCTCCCGTCTCGTCGAACAGGGCGAGTTTCTCAATCGAGAACAGGCCATCGAGGAACTCCTCTCCATGGGCGTCTCCGCGTACGCGCCGACCGAGACGAACGACGAACCCGAACAGGATCTGTTCACGCAGATGACTGACGATCAACAGGATCCCGCCGCACGGACGGACGACGGCGACGAGTACACGTTCTGATACGGATTGTTGTACCGATGTACCGGTCAGCGCCGATCCGTGGCGGGCGCTGACCGATAACAGACTACGACAGTCCGTATGAAACGCTTTTTGTCGTTTTCGCGTCGCAGATGAGCGTCCGAACCTGCCGCTGGCGAATCATTCAAACCGAACAGGGCCGTCCGACCGTATATGAGTACCATCGGATTCGCGCTCGTGATATCGACAGTCGCGGAGTTCTTTCCGCGAGGGATCTCCCAGTATCTGATCGGGGGATTGCTCATCGGGGTCGGAACGGCAGTGATCTATCTCGGAACGGGGATCAGCGCCGGTGCGAGCACGTTTCTCGAATCGACGCTGTCGTACGTCTCGAAGCAATCCCGGTTCCAACAGGCCCGCTTTCTCGACTCTCGCGACTGGCGAATCGTTTTCACGCTGAGCATCGTTGCCGGCGCGGCGATCTACGCTCTCGTCTTTCAGGGTGGCATCTGGACGACTGAGGTCAGCCCGCTTCGGTTGTTCGCCGGCGGAATCCTCGTCGGCGTCGGAACGCGTCTCGGTAAGGGCTGTACCTCGGGACACGGCATCTGTGGGGTCGGCTCGGTTTCCGGTACGTCAATCGTCAACGTCGGGGTCTTCATGGTGATCGCCATCGGAACCGCACTTCTCGTCTCCGCGATGGGGGTGACGCCATGAGCGCCGACGCCCGACACCCGCTTTTTTTGCCGCTCATCGCTGTCGGCGGACTCTCGTTCGGCTTCGGGCTCGGATACAGCCAGATGGCTCGTCCCGAGGTCGTCCTCTCGTTTTTACAGCTGTGGGACCTCGGCCTGCTGTTCGTGATGGGCGGTGCCGTCGCCGTCGTCGCGCCGGTGTTTTACGTCGCCTCCCGCTCGGGCCGACGCGCACCGCTGACCGGGCGTGCGTACGGTCGACGGCTGAAGTCGATGGATCGAAACGTCCTCGCCGGCGGGGTGGTCTTCGGCGTCGGCTGGGGGCTCTCGGGGATCTGTCCGGGGGCGGCCTACGCGAGCATCGGGATCGGGAACTATCCGATGGTGTGGGGGATCGCCGGTATGTTTATCGGCGCGTACGGGCAGGGAGTCGTCAGATCGCTTGCTACGAAAGCGGACGATATGGACGCACAGACAGCTGACGACTGATGGCTCGGCGATCGCTACTCGGTGATCGCCGTTTCGCGCCGGTATATATACTGCATCGGTAAGCCTCGCTCGTCCCGCGAGGGCTCTTCCGGAAGCGATCGAAGCCGTCCGGAACCGGGGCGAACGGTCAACCCGAGCGCGACGGCATCGAGCACGGCAGGGATCGGAATCCGCTCGCCTGCGGTCGATTCCGCGACCGACTGAACGGTCGGCGGGGCGTCGCGGTCGAACTCCGCGAGCGCTCGCATCCGTTCGGCGTAGCCGGCGGCGACGTCCGGCGAATCATCCATCGATTCGCCGGCGAACGACAGGTAACACAGTTCGGGATGCGCTTCGAGAAAAACCGGACGCGCCTCGTCGATCGCGTCGAGAAATTCGTCGACGGCAGCGATAACGGGGGTCGCTTCGAACGAACGCTGGGGGAGATCGAGCCCCGTCTTTCGCTCGTGAACCCTGGCCGCGGTTCGGTATCGCCGCTTCCGGGTCGCCTCCCGAACCGGGGCCAACGCGACGGCCTCGGCGCGATCGCCCAACAGCCCTCTGAGACGTTGCTCGTTCGGCCGCGGAGCAGTCGAGGATTCCAGGCCGATCGGAACATCGACCGCGATACGCTCCGTGGACTCCTCGTATCGGGTCCACAGCTCTCCGACGCTGTCGAAGACGCCTGCGTGGTCGAACCCGTCCGCCGTGTAGGCGACCGCGAGCCACCCGCCCTCTCGGGCGACGCTGCCGACGTAGTAGTCGCTCACGGCTACGAACTACCGCCCCGGGTACGTAGGCGTATCGCCTCGTCCGACGCGCGTCTGCCGTTGGAGGCGAACGCTGTCTACTCGTGGGGGTGGAACCGCTTTACTGCCTTTTTTACGGCGTCCACATCACCGACGAACGTGACGTGGTCGCCGTATTCGATCACGTCATCGGCCGAGGGGACGTGAGCGTCCTCATCTCGGCCGATGACGGCGACGATACACCCGTTCGGCATCTCGGCGTTGAGTTCCTCGATCGTCTTGCCGACGAGCCGTGCGGCGGTCACCTCGATCTCCGGTACGTCGTGGTCGTCGCCGAGTTC
>CAYQWI010000249.1:0-3716 GCA_964421165.1 uncultured Natronomonas sp. | reverse complement strand
GACGCCCGAAGGCCGGAAGGCGGCGAAGATTCGACACCGAGAAGGCATCGCACACGGCGCGGGTGCTGGCGATCTGAGCGAATCGAGTTTCCACGTCGCGATGGTCATACTCGGGATACGCTACATCCAGGCCAAATACGTCGATGATCCGAATTCGCCGGTCGTCGAGGTCAGCCCCTATCACGAGGTTGATGACGGCCGATTGGACGTCGCCGGTCTAGATGAAAACGGCGAGGTCGTCGTCGCCGTCGAAGCCGAACGCTCAAATCACGACACGCGACGGGCAGTTCCGGACGATTTCGATAAGATGGCTGCCGAAGATCCCGACGCCGCCATCTGGATCGTGAAAAACCGCGATGGGGCACACGACGTGCTAGAGGCACTCAACGACCCACCGGAGGGTGAGCCACGAGTCGAGAGAACGTACAGTCGAAGCTCACCACCGCAGCGATTCAGTATCGAAACGGCTGGGCTGACCGAGATACATTCGTTCACGTATCTCCGGGATTCGGTACTTGAGTATTCTCGCACTGAATAACCGCTTCCCAAAATGCGAGGAAAGATCGCTTAACATTAGCGAGCGACCCGAATGTATTTTAAATATGACGGCAAACGAACCAGTGCGCGCACCATGCGCGTAGAGAGGGAGCACACGTTGGAACCTGGGCTCCCTCTCGTCTGCGGCTCCCGTACGGGAGCGTCCTGAAATTGCTTGTCGTGCTGTAAAGAGTTATCGGCACGACACATGAGTATGGGGCGCTCCACGCGGGGAGTGATATCCCATGAAAAGTGAAATCATCTGCCCGAACTGTGGATCGACTATCGAATGTGCCTCTGACTGTTCGAAAACAGTGAACGAGGCGGTCGAGTGTCGCTGTGGCTCGCGATTGGCTGTCACGATCACGCTGCTTAACGCGTCTTCACACTGATTGCTATTGTTCTCGAACGCTTCGAGTGTATCCTCGAAGAGACTGGAACAGAGACGGACGAACTTCCGCCACTACAGAGGATTATTGGGGTTGACGCACTCGAAGCGATCGTTGACGAATCAAAATTCGAGGTGAGTACGTCAGTGACCCACGAACTCATAAGGGACATAGATCCTCATAATCTCAATTTAACAGATAATTTATATTTTGAAATTGCCGTGCAAGATGTAGAGGATCTATGCAGCAGTCGATCAAATATTAATAAAACTATGATTGTTCGCAATAATAGGTAGCGTTTTATTTGTAAATCATAACTTCGGATGATGGAGAAGGCGATACTCGACGATCTCCGACGACAGAGAACCACTGTATCGCCACGGCGACACCGAGAGTGTAGGAGGTGACTGAAAGACTACGGATGCGAAACATTTGCGAAACTGAGAACGGGATTTTGTGCAACCACCGGTACTCGTGATCCGAGCAGGACACTTGGAACCCGCTGAAACAGGCGTGCTGATCACGGAGAAGGGGTGCACATGAGAAGCCGCATCGCCACTTTGACTCGTTCGGACGAGTCAATTGTCGTGAGCAGCCGTGATCTAACGGCACTTCTGACGCTCAGGCCAGAGGACGAACCAGACGGCGACCGTAGAGATGAGCACGATAACAACGAAAACGGTGAGATACGCCGACAGCGTGGTGGGGGAGAAGGCATTAATCACCCCAACGGAGACGGCAAGAATGCTGAACAACGAGATAGTAATTTTCTTGCCGAACGTATATTTCATGTCTCGACGGATGTTGACTAGGTCGCCGACGCTTAGATTGAGTGGATCTCTGAGGCTGCTCGGGATTTTCACAGTCAACGGATCGAGTTCGTCGTCGGACAGGGGTGCTTGAAGTCGTGCTGATCGCTGGCGTCCCCGCCAACTGATAACGACCTTTTCGTCTTGCTTGATTCCGAGTAGCCCCATGACGGTCTCATCGGCGCGAATGATCTTTCGTCCCTCGTCCCGGTCTTCCCCGACTGTCACCCTGAGCGGAACTTGACTGTAGTCGACGAAAAACCGACCGATGAGCCTGGTAACCTCCTGCCAGTACCGCCGCAGTTTCCGCGATTCTCTCGGTGGGGGGGTTCGGAGTGTCGCGGAGTACGTCCCTTCATCGTCACCGCCCAGATTATCCCGCGGTTCGAAATTCAGAATCTTGCGTGTGTGTCCTTGCAACCGGATCATCGACTCCCCTTTGTGTCGATGTCGGAACCCGTATGCGGGGATGATCGCTCGCTGTCCGGTCTCCTCGTTCAGGATTTCGATATCGTCCCCTTCCCCAATCTGAAGCGTGTCCAGGTCGTCAGGGTGAATGTAGCAACACGGACCGTGAGTCAGAAAGTCACGTGACTCCATTTCGATGTTCGAAATCCGGGCAACCTGTTCGTTCTCGATCGACGTTCGGTCGGTCGGCTGAATCAGGATCGTTTCCGTTCCCGGTGTGTCGATTTCGACGCCGATCCGTTCTTGGAGACTCGTTCGGACACCGGCCTCGTAGCAGCCATTTGTCCGGTAAGCCCCCGCGTCGTGTGAACTATCGAATGCATCGACGGGAAGTAACTCACCCTTGGAGAGTGACTCCCAATCGTGTGCGACTCTGACATAATCGAAGGGGGCCAGATCGTCACGTTCGTCGAATAGCTCCTTGGGCAAGAGGATAGCGTTTCGATACTTGTTCATATCGTTGAAGCTGGCATCGCCGAAATGGCCTATCGTCTCTACGACCACGGGAACGGGGTCGCCTCCCTCGTTCTCAGAAATCGTGTTAAATTCCCGAGGATCGGAACTGTCGGGGGGCTTTTCGTAAGTCGTCCGGCGGAAGTCGTAGTAAAATCGTTTGGCGACATCGCTGCCAAAGCGTTGACCGAGCAGGATTATCCCCGTGAGTAGTCGATGGTGGTAGACGTGGTTTCGTCTCCGTGTCGTCCCGATTTCCGAGGGGTCGTTCTCACTGACGAAAATCTCGACACGATCATACTCGAGGTCCGGAACCGGGATGTTTTCGTAGTAGTCAAGCAGTTCCCGGTCGACAGTTTGTCGCCGGAGAGGTCGTTCAGACTCGGTTACTGCTTCATACTGATCCTGAGAGAGTCCCTGGATAACCACCCCGTTGATCCAGTCGTCCGGATTCCCTGTCCGGACGACCTCAAGCATTGTTCCCTCAGGGAGACATTCGTTCGAATAATACCGTCGGAACCCGGAGATTTTGGCCGGGACGAGCTGTATCTGGTCGCTGTACTTTTCCCAGATATCAAGTTCGCTCGATCGGAGATATATTCGATCGACGCCTTCACTGGCAAGCGGGTTCTCACCTTCGATGCTCCAAACATCGTAAACCTCGGCCAGTGACGCCCCGTGGAATGCGGCGTTCAACGGGGGATCAGGTTCCTCAACCCTGCTGACGAGGCTCGTCGGTAGGATCAGGCTTCCGTAGCCGAAAAGCGGCAGCGGCCCGTCACTTGCATCCATCTCTCCTCTCACCATTCGTAACGGAGTGGTATATTTTTGTCTACGCGACTTCGTAGATGGCTCTTTCCCACTCTGGTGAAACAGCTGTCATGAGTGTGATATTAGTACTGATTGGCGTACAAGATAGAACGTGCCAGCTCTGACTCTTCAGCAAGCGCCGTCAAGGCGCCTACTGCATCTTCTGAATTCGAAAAACCGTCTCTAACGCCGTGACGCTGTGGACTGTCAACCGTTCCCCGACGCAGTCTTGTGTTCAACAAGGCAGAAT
>CAYQWI010000248.1:0-3720 GCA_964421165.1 uncultured Natronomonas sp. | reverse complement strand
CGCGTGTGCCAACAGATCGACGGTCGATTCGGAGATCTCCGGATAACCGCCGGTATCTCCATACAGCGTTCCGATGACGACGACGTAGCCGACGACGGTGAGGACTGCGGCGAGCGCGCGGGGGTGCTCTCTTGCGAACTGCGGACCGCGTACGGTGGACTTACCCATCGTTCGAGTCCATCCCCAAAGGTCGCTTCGTTTCCCCGCCTCGATTGACGGTTCCCCTTCGCGATGGGCGTCGAGTCGCGTCCCCTCATAGGGGTTATCGTAGAAGTTCATACTGTGAAGAACTGAGAGACAGCGCCGACGGACGGGCGTCGAAACCGCTGGGTGGCTACGATACTCCCTATCAGTCCGTCCGCGGAAGCGCGTACGCGCCGACGGTGAAGAACCCGGCCGAGAGCACGACGAGTGCGAGGAGGTTCAGATACGGATCGGCCCCGATCAATCCGGCCTCGCCGGCCGCCGTCACCGCGTTCGCTGGCGGTTCGTACGTGACCGCTCGGAGTCCTCGCGCGAAGTACGTCAGCGGCGAGAGATCCATGAACGGGACGAACCACCCCGGCAGGAGCTCCGGCGGGATGAACGTATCCGAGAGAAACAAAATCGGGATCGCGATCCCGTTGGACGCGGCGATGACGCCGTCTTGAGAATCCGCGAGCCGCCCCAAAAGCGCGCCGAAACCGCAAAACAGCGCCACGCCGAACACGACGTACGGGACGACAAGCGGGGAGAGGGACACGCTCGCGTCGGTCGTGAGAACCAGCATCACGAGGATAACGAGCGACGCGAGCCCGATGACGACGACGTTTACGAGCGTCTGTGCGAGGAGCCACTCCGAGCGCAAAAGCGGCGTGGTGGCGAGCTTTTCGAAGCGATTCCCCGCACGATGGCGCGCGACTTCGCTACCGACGCGCGACAGCGGCGTGAAGAGGACGACGACGGCGAGGTAGCCGGCGACGTAGTAGCCGGCCGGTTCGGCGAACAGCCCGCCGCCAGTCGGATCCGTACGGACCAGCGCGCTGAAGATAAGGATCAAGATCACCGGGAAAAAGAACGTGAAAAACACCGCAGTCCGTCGTCTCGTGAACGCGTACCACGCGGCCGTCGTCTCGGCTCCGATCCGCCCGATCCGACTCACGCTCGACCCTCCGGAAGGATTCCGTCCGCGGCGGTAACGTCGTCTTCAGCCAGTTCGACGTACACGTCGTCGAGGCTCGGCTGTCGCCACGAGAGACCGTCGTACTCGACGTTCGCGGCGTCGAGCGCCTCGACGATCGCCGAAATGTCCCCGGCAGCAGCCCAGACGACGACGTGTCGGCCCGCGGAACGCGGTTCGTATCCGGCTGCGATCAACGCGTCCCTCACGGTCGGTTCGTCCGCCGTCTCGATAACGAGTCGACTGTCACCGCCGTAGCGTTCGATGAGTTCCGCGGGCGATCCGATCGCGATGAGTTCGCCGCCCGAAAGCAACCCGACGCGGTCCGCCAACTGCTGGGCTTCCTCCATGTAATGCGTCGTCAAGAGAACGGTCGTCCCACCGTCGGCGAGGCGCTCGATAAGCTCCCACAGATCGCGTCGCCCCGTCGGATCGATCCCCGTCGTCGGCTCGTCGAGAATGAGCAGGTCGGGGTCGTTGACGAGTGCCGTTCCGACGCAGGCGCGTCGTTTCTGTCCGCCGGACAGGTTCTCATAAAACGTCCCGGCGCTGTCTGACAATCCGACATCGGAGAGCACCGCGTCCGGGGAACGTGATTCATCGTACAGCCCCGCATAATACCCGATCAGTTCGCGAGCGCTGAGCCGGTCGGCGGGCGCGAACTCCTGTGGAAGCAATCCGAGGCGATCTCGGGAGACGGATCTCGGCGGCTGTCCGAACACGGAGATGTCTCCGTCAGCGTCGGTCGTCCCCGTCAGCGCGCGGATCAGCGTCGTTTTTCCGGCTCCGTTCGGGCCGATAAGCGCGAACACCTCACCTTCCGAGATGGAAAAAGAGACGCCGTCGAGCGCCACCGTTTCCCCATAGCGGCGGCGCACGTTTTTCGCGTGGATAACCATACATCTACACGGGCGGTGCCGAGGGTGTAAAGGCTGCCGTTCGGGCGATCGAACCGAGTCCGCCGAGTTGAAAAGACGTATGTCGCTGACGGAGTAGTTTCACGTATGCACGCGAAGACGGCGCTTATTATCGCCTTCGGGCTGGCTATCGTGTTGCCCTACATTACCGCTGCGCTACTCGAAGGCGGTGGGAGCGTTGGTACCTTCCTCGTCGGCAGTCTTTTCGTCGCCGTCATATTTCTCGTCATCTGGAGCGACTATAAACAGGAAGAGTCGGAGGATGAGTGATATCACGATCCGATTCCGGGCCGCCAATACAGCAGCGCGACGGTGACGACGAACACCGCCGTCGAAAATCCGTACGAGGCGTCGAGTGCGGTCGCGCTCAACAGACCCGCACCGCCGAGCACAGCCGAGCCGATCGCGGCGAGGATCGGCCACGTACACGAGACACAGGAGAACAGTCCGATTACCCCGGCGATCGCGGATCCGGCCGCGTCTAAAAGCGTCACGTAGACGAGATACGCCAAAGCGAGATACCCGATCAAAAAAGCGGGCATGAGTACGATCACGACGTTCGATCCCGCGTACACGACCGCCGGACCCCACCCCGGTGGAAGCCACGCGATCCGGAACCCGCTCGCGTCCCCGCCGAGCCCCGTTCCGACGAGCCCTCCGAAGACGATGAGCAGGGCGAAATACCCCGATGCGATCGCGAGCGACCGGCGCTTCGTGGCGAAGTCGACACCGTCCGGGATCTGCGTTTTATAAATCGCCAATGCACCGAGATTTATCCACAGGAGTCCGTAGAGGACGTATCGCGGCTCCGTCACTGTCACTCCTGTACCTATGTAGTACGCGAAAACGAGGACCAGCTGTACGTTTATCAAAAGCGCGGCCCAGCCGATTCGCCTGATCGGAACGCCCGACAGGGATCCGCCGAGCGTGATGGTCGACATCCCTCAGGTGATCGAGAAACTCGCGGCCGCCATCAACAAGAGGACGAGCGCGAGACTCAACGCCATGAGGTAGGTCAGCGATCGGTTCTCCATTTTGAGGTGCTGGTAGTAGCCCACGATCAGTGCTGTTTTTAACACGGCCGAAAGCATCGTTCCGGCGAACGCCTCCCAGTACCCGAAGAACGGTATGTTGAAGAACAACCATTTGGAGGCCGCGAGCGCGAGCAGCGCCACGTAAATCGCGGTATACAGTTTGAGAGAGTCGTCTGCCATCCCTTATCTACGATAGCAAAGGAGGTAGACCCATATATAATTTTATTCCTCGTCGTCGCCCCGGTATCGCTTCCAGACGTAGTAGCCGATGAGCGGGCCGACCGCCCAAAAGCCCACGCCGAGAATCGCGATGAATGTCCCGCGTATCAGCGGTTCGCTCACAAACTGATCGAGAGCCATCGTATAGGTGTTTGCCGCCGCCGGTTATAACCCTGTTCAGATAGGGATTATCGTAGCCAACTGGAGCGTTCGAACCCCGTCTTTCGTCACTGCATCTCGATCCGCCGCGAGGAAACTACGAAGGTCTACGATATTCCCTAAGAGAGTGGCGATACGTTCACCGCTCGGTGTAGTATAAAACGACCAGACAACCAAAAAGCGCCAGTTCGGCGATCGAAGAGGCGAGCGCGAGCGAATCCGAGAGGAGATG
>CAYQWI010000247.1:0-3736 GCA_964421165.1 uncultured Natronomonas sp. | reverse complement strand
CGAATCGAGGGCCGTGACGGCTCCGTCACGCAGATCCCGATTCTCACGATGCCGGGCGACGACGACACGCATCCGATTCCGGACCTGACCGGATACATCACCGAAGGTCAGATCTACATCGACCGGAACCTCAACAGTCAGGGCATCGAGCCGCCGATCAACGTCTTGCCGAGTCTCTCGCGTCTCATGGACGACGGGATCGGTGAAGGGTTCACCCGCGAAGACCACGCCGACGTGTCCGATCAGGCCTACGCGGCGTACGCCGAGGGTGAAGACCTCCGAGATCTCGTGAACATCGTCGGTCGAGAGGCGCTCTCCGAGCGTGATAACAAGTATCTCGACTTCGCGGACGCCTTCGAGACGAAGTTCGTCCAGCAGGGGTACGACACGAACCGAAGCGTCGAGGAGACGCTCGATCTCGCGTGGAAGCTTCTAAGCGAACTGCCAAAGGCCGAACTCAACCGGATCGACGAAGAGCTCATCGAGACGTACTACGTCGAAGACGAAGAAGTCGAAGCAACTGCGACCGCCGACGACTAACGCAGTGACTCAACTTTGGACGTGCTACATTGAGGCAGTGAGTTACGTTTTCTGAGACGGTTCGTCACGGAGTGCGGTTGTATTCCGGCGATAGGGGACGGTTAGCAACACGCATAAAATGATCAAAGTACTATTTCGGCGTAGTGAAGCCCCTCCAGCTCCTCACAGTTTGTGCCCTCCTCGCCGCGCTCATTCTCGCTGTTCCGGTCGCCGCGGATGTCCCGGACGCGCGACTCGTCGTCTCCGAAATGACGGTAACGCCCGAAGCACCGGAGACGGAGAACACGACGACCGTCGAATTCACGATTGAAAACTCCGCTGGAAGCGCAACCGGTGTGACGCTGGATCGGATCGCACTCCAGAATCGAACCGACGAGACGGTCCACGTCGAAGCTGAAGCGTTCGGTTCACTCTCGATCGGCGACGATGTGACACTCGAACTTTCGACGGCGTTCGAGAACGCTGGCGTGCATGATCTCGAACTCGTCGTCGAGGCCACTGACGAAGACGGTGAGACAGTCGCCATCACTCGACCACTGACGATCGTTGTCGGCGGTGTCGACGCGGCCGGGATCACCGATGACGTACAGATCGACGCCCGAACGGTTCATCCTTCAGAACTCGATACTGACGAACAGTTCGATATCGATCTGGGTGGCGGTGCTGGCGGGCTGTTCGGCGATGACGACGATGAAGAAGAGCTTCGGACGCCGATCATCCGCGTCGAAGTGACGAACTTCGGAACGGCGACCGCTCGTGAGGTGGTGATTACTCCATCGACGGCGAATGGGTCGCTCGCCCGACTCGCTGTCGATGATGTTGCTCCCGGTGACTCACGGAGTGTTCTCTTCGATGCCAGCGATTTCGACGAACCGACGAGATTTGATTTCGAAGCAGCCTATACGCTTGGCACGGAGCGAAACGCCAGCGAGACATCTCTCGAATACCGCCCTAATCGGGGCGAAGTCGTCCTAACTGATATTGATATGAACGTCGAGGACGGAACGGTGACGGTGACGGGTAATGCCGCAAATCCCGGTCTGGGTGAAGTAAATGGCGCGATCGTCTCGATCGGTGAAACGGACTATGTCGATCCGACGTATCCAGCCCGAGAGTACTTCGTCGGCACCGTCCCCGAGAGCGAATTCGTCAGATTCGATCTGACTGCCGCTGTCGACCACAACAACGCGACGATGGTCCCGGTAACGATCACATACCTCGCCGACGGGGAGCCATACGAACGAACCGTTGAGCTCCCGTACGAGCCACAGATCGAAGCCGAGGGAGAAACTGATTCATCTCCTGTCCCGGTGTCGGTCGTCGTTGCAGTTGTCGGTTCGCTAGCGCTTGTCGTCAGTACGGCGTTCGGCTGGAGGCGGCTCCGTGCCCGCGATTGAACTCACCAACGTGACTCGCCGTTACGATCGCGGTGGAGAGACCGTTCTTGCGCTCGATTCGGTGTCACTAGCAATCGATGTCGGCGAATTCGTCGCGATCATGGGACCAAGTGGTAGCGGTAAGTCGACGCTTCTGAACGTCATCGGCTTGCTCGATTCACCAAACGAAGGGCACATCCTCGTTGACGGTAACGATGTGACGACGCTGACGATCGACGAGCGAACACAACTCAGAAAGCGAACGATCGGTTTCGTCTTTCAGGACTTCCATCTCATTCCGACGCTTTCGGCGCTCGAAAACGTCGTCGTGCCGACAATCTTCGATGCGGCACCGAAACGAGAACGTGCGAACGAACTGCTCGAACGGGTCGGATTGGGCGACCGCCTCCACCATCTGCCAGAGGAGCTCTCCGGTGGACAAAAACAACGCGTCGCCATCGCCCGGGCGTTGATAAACCGCCCGGAGATCGTATTGGCGGATGAACCGACCGGAAACCTCGACCGAGAGACCGGCGAGCGGATCCTGAATGAGCTGACGAACATCACAAAAGACGGCGTAAGCGTCGTAGCTGTCACGCACGATCCGACTGTCGCGAGCTATGCTGGCCGGACGATTGAACTTCGTGATGGAGTGATCGAACGATGACTCGGTCCGACCGAATCGAGCAGCGAAGCTCGAACCACGGTTGTCGACCTGGATGGCGTATCCGAGAGCCAGTGAAACCATGATTCGCCTGCCGTCGCTGTTCGTCGCTCGGCGAAACCTCTCTCGCAACCGTCTTCGGTCGGGACTCGCAGCACTTGGTATTCTGGTTGGTGTGGTCGCGATCGCCTCGCTCGGTATCTTTGGGAATATCCTCGCACTCGGAGCCGACGACGCACTCGGTGACATTGGGACTCAGGTGATCATTACGCCAAACGCAGATGCCGGGATAAACTCGATCGACGATCGAACTGTCACTGAAATCGAGCGTGTCACGAGCGAGGCGACAGTCGTCCCACTCAAAACAGACGGTGGTCTCGTCAGTCGGGGTGGAAACTCGGCTGCGACGACGATCTACGGGATCGAAAACCCCAATTCGGTGTACACGGCGTCCGATGGCCGGCTTCCCGATCGGCACCGGCAGGGTGCGATTATCGGTGCCGATCTAGCAGCCGCACTCGATATCAGAGCCGGAGACAGCATCGAGGTTACAGGAGAGACACATCGTGTGATTGCCATCTTAGAGCCCATAGAGGCGTTTACGCCGATCTCGCCGAATGATGCCGTTATGCTCCCGGAGGATGCGGTCACAGGCGACGGCTACCAGCAGGTCGTCATCCAGACTGAGACGGGCCCGGCCGCGACGGCGAACGCAGCGGCGGTCGAGTCGACAATAAACGATCGTGAGAGGATCGTCGACGTGTTCGAACTCTCTTCGATTCTCGAAGAGATCGAGGAGTTCTTTTCGCTTTTGTCGGCATTTCTTATCGGCCTTGGAGGCATTTCGCTTTTTGTCGCAGGCGTCAGCATTCTGAACGTCATGCTGATGAGCGCAGTCGAGCGTCGTGCGGAGATCGGTGTCCTCAGAGCGGTCGGTGTGAGCCGTGGTGCGGTTCTTCGGATGATGTTATTCGAAGCCGCACTGTTGGGTCTGATCGGCGCGGTTGGCGGCGTGCTCGTGACTGTACTGCTGGTCGCGGTTCTGTATATTACGACGCCCGTGGAGTTGTGGATCGTCCTCGAAGTCACGAACGGCCTGTACCTTCTCGGCGCGTTCGCGTTCGGTGTGTTGATAAGCGTCGTTAGTGGCCTGTAT
>CAYQWI010000246.1:0-3740 GCA_964421165.1 uncultured Natronomonas sp. | reverse complement strand
TTATCCATGACCTTCGCGTCTACGTGGAGTAATTTGCTCGCCGAGTGTGAAGCCCTCGAGGACGACGCGACACTCATCACGCCGCTGTCCGAGCAGCGGTTTCGAATTACGGACGTGCAAGAGCATCGTGTTATCGTCGAATTCGTCGACTCAGAGGAGTCGCACCCGCTTCAGCGAGAGCAGTTCGAAACGCTCGTCGGCCGGGTTCAGGACGGTATCGCAGAATTCGAACTCGATCGTCTCCCACCAGAAGCCGACCCGTATCCGGCGGTGTTGAGCCTCCACCCGCGTTTCGAGATCGACAAGCAAACCGGAACGCTCAGCGAGACCGACGACCCGACGCCGTCGCAGCTCGTTCGAGGAAGCTCTTCCGAGAGTGACGAGGAACGGACGGAACCCGACCTCGCAGTCTACTCGGACGCGCTGTTACTTGTCGATGCACTCGAGCGCTACGACGTCTCCGAGCTCGAGGAGATGGAAACTGTCTCCCTGGTCAACCTCTATACGCTGCTCTCAGACGTCCAGCGAGATGCCGACAATCTCCGTGGGGACGTTGCGGACGTTCTCCTCAATCGCGTTCATCACGACCAGCCTGTTCACGGACAGTTCGGCTCCGTTCAGCGGACAGGGCGGACGTATCGGTCGCTCCGGGACGAAGACGAAGTCCTCGAGACGCTCGAGGACGCCGGCATTCCCCGTGAGCGGGTCACCAGCGTCGACTCGGCGAAAGTCGACGAGGCGCTCGAGGTAACCGAGGTAGCCCCGTCGGACGTCTACGAGATCGAAGAGCGCGAGTACGTCCGCAAGGCCGAGGTCGATGAAGAAGAGAAGAAAACGCGTCTCCAGGGCCTCAAAGACCGGCTCGCTGCGACCGAGGGAGACGAGGCCGAAGAGCTACGCGAAGAGATCGAGGAACTCGAGCGGCGCATCAACGACCTCACGAGCTTCCGATCCGGTGCGGAGGTGTGATCTCACGAAGAAGAAACTATACTTGTTCCATACGGATCCACTCGATATGAAGCGACAACCCGTTTCGTCCTCACTGGTTGAATCACTCGGATACGACCCTGAGGAGGAGATACTCGAGGTCGAGCTCGAAAACGGACGTGTCTACCAGTATCGAGACGTCCCTGAATCGACGTACAGCGGGTTGCTCGAAGCCGACTCGATCGGTCGGTATTTCAACCGGTATATCCGTGATCTGAGCCACACTCGAATCGAGTGACAACGGTTCGACTCGGAAGTGCAGTGGGTTCTTTTCGGCCCGGATACGTAGTCACGCGTATGAACGACAACGGAGTAAGAGACGAGTATTCCGATGAGCGCCTCGACGAAATACTCGTCCAGATGGACGACTGGCTCGATTCGTTTTCCCAGAGCGCGTACTTCGAGACGTTGACTGAGGACCAGCAGCGCGAAACCGAGTTCGTTGTGATGACGTTCGCAGAGCTGATGTACGGATACGAACTTCTCCCACCGGAGGCATGGGATGTGGAAAGCCTTGAACTGATCTGTACGTCGATCTACCCCGCAAAGGTTAGCGCCGACACAGACCACTTTCGAGCGGTTGGACCCGTTCTTTCGGCGTTTTTCGCATTTCTCGCGGATCAAGACGAGCTCGAAAACGCGTCCTCACTCGGGACACGCGTTCAGGAACTCGAGGACGAGGTCGTCGTGAAAGCGTCCGACCCGGAAAATTGGGGTATGGCCAAATCGATGCTCATGGACGCAGCCGACGCCACAGGCACGCCCCTCGAGGACCTCGAAACGCCCGACGAGATTGAAGCGGCGTTCGAAGCAGCCGGAGTTGAAAAACTCGAGGTGCCGGAACCAGAGTCCGGTCCGTCGACGCTCGACGAAGAGCGCGAACAACAATTTCTCGAACTCTACGGTCGGTTACTCGTCTACGTGAACGATCGCTTCGACGTGATCGAAGAGATCGAGACCTACGAGGAGTTCGAACGACGCTTCACGGACGAACTGGTTCCGATTCGAGATACGCTCTATGAAGAAGACACCGAAGCGATAATTTCGGAGTTCGTCGAGGAGAATCCCGCCAATCTCTCGGATACGGAACTGGCACACGTCGAGGAGTGGACCGACTACGAACACGGCGACTTCGCCGTGGTCGAACATCGCGAGGCAGACACGGTGTTTCTGGATCCGGAGGAGCCTCGAGCGTTCGGAGTGAAATCGCTTCACTTTCCGTTTTCGGAGTACCTGCCGAAGGAAGAGCTCCCACTCCCCGTTGCAGATGTCGTCTTGCTGCCCTTCGACGACATGATCGTCAGTGATGGCTGGCTCAGACATGATCTGATGGGATCGATGGTCTGGCAGGCGATGGGAACCGACATCGATGCCGCCCACGAGGAAGCCAAACACCGCTTTGGGATCGTCGAGTCGCTCCCGCCAGCCGACGACCCCGAGAAATCCGATGCCGAACAGCTCCGGTTTTTCACCAAGAACAAGCGCAACCGCGAGCGATACGCCGACGAAATCGCCAAACTCAAAGACCAGAGCGAAGAACTCGCTCGGATCTATCACCAACAGTTGGGAAAAGCTCGAGCCCGCAGTCTCGGACGCACGTTCCGGGAACTGGAACTGGAAGAAGCGTACGTCGCGATCTACGACGAACAGGTCGTTGCCACCGCACCGACGGAAGCGAAACTTCGGGAGACACTCGAGGCGATCATGCCCGATGGACGGGAAGACCATCCCTACATCTACCACTACGATCCCTAACACGAGACACGGGAACGAGGGTTGCATCGCGATCCCCACCCGTTTATCTTTCAGTCGATATAACTCTCATTGGGAATATCCGTGAGTCACCTCGAGCGCTACCAACGATATCGAGAACAGGGACGGGAACTCCACTCGAAGATCTTCGACGCGTACCTCGATCGCGACGTCATCGACGAAACGGCACAACTACTTAATCTCGACAGAGACGGTGATGATCTGCTGTACGACACCGAGGAAGAACAGAGCGTCCACATGGATTTCATTCTCCACGAGTATCGCCAAAACGGAACGACCTTTGTCGAGCGCTACCGCGACGAAACGGGAGACGATTCCGAACTTGAACAGGAGCTACTTGACGCGCTGGTTCGCGCTGAGACGTCCTTATTTCGTGTGACTGAGATCGACGCGTCTGCATCTCAAGTCGTTCTCAAAGACGTATTGAACGGTGAAGACGGGATCAAACTCACTGACAGAAACTTTAGCCAAACAGCGGAGCCTGACGTACTGCTCTTCCTCCGGCTCGTTCGGCTCGAAGACCTTACCATGACGTCCGGGTTGTCGTTCGCGTTCCGCCCCTCGGCAGAGGAACACTTAATTTCGGTGTATAATCAGGTTCTCGAACAAACAAGTCGACCAGAATCGATGAGCCGCTTCATTACTTTCCACAAGTTGAACCGGAAATACGGACTCGATGTCCTCCAAATATAACCATCCATCAGTTAGGTGATTAGTTCTTCTTGGTACACACGCGAAATCTCTATCACTTACCCTATCGAGTCAACGATCATTATCATCCGACCGTGATTTTTGTATCTCTGGAAAACGATGATGGCGCATGGCCGATACTTACACGCTGACTGTTCGAATCGACTCATACGATTTTGCCGGAGAGTTCTACTTCGTTGGTGAGGGATACGGTACAGGGGAGGAAGTACTGAAACACGTGGCGACCGACCACATCTTGGCAATGAAGCAACGACCTCACGTTAGTGAAT
>CAYQWI010000245.1:2313-3741 GCA_964421165.1 uncultured Natronomonas sp. | reverse complement strand
CTTCGTCGTCCATTTCGTCCTCATCCATCTCGTCTTCGTCGTCCATTTCGTCCTCATCCATCTCGTCTTCGTCGTCCATTTCGTCCTCATCCATCTCGTCTTCGTCGTCCATTTCGTCCTCATCCATCTCGTCTTCGTCGTCCATTTCGTCCTCATCCATCTCGTCTTCGTCGTCCATTTCGTCCTCGTCCATCTCGTCCTCGTCGGCAACCTGTTCGGGGGTGAAGTAGCCGAGAGCGAATCCGCTGTATACGACGCCTCCCTCGAGGGTCAATTCGACCTCGTAAACGGTTTCGTCGTTATTGTCTACCTCGTCGTCTTCGAGATCATCGTTTTCGACGTCGTCGTCTTCGTGGTCGTCGTTTTCGACATCGTCGTCTTCGTGGTCGTCGTTTTCGACCTCATCGTTTTCGACTTCGTCGTCTTCGTAGTCGTCGTTTTCGACCTCGTCGTCATCGACCATGGCGTCTGCGGTCGAGCGAATCTCGACCGTGTACTCGCCGGACTCGACCTCGAAGGAATCGAATTCGCCGAAAGCTAACTCTTCGATGAGCGTTCCGTTAGCAGGCTCGTCTTCGACGTCATCGGCTCCGTTATCATCCTCCCCGTTATCCTCGTCGTCTTCGACCTCTGTATCGTCGTCGTCATCGAGGATGTCATCGAAGAACCCGTTGTCGTCGTTGTCGTCGTTATCGTCGTTGTCGTTGTCATCGTCGTTGTCGTCGACGCTGGAAATGCTCACACTGTCGACGTCGGGTACCGCGTGGAAGACCCGAACGCGGGACATGTCCACATCGTCATTGTCGTTGCCGTTCAATCCGTTGTCGTTGTCTTCGGCTTCGGCATCGCCGTCTTCCATCTCCTCATCGTTATCATCATCCACTTCGGCTGTGCCGGGCGCAGATAGGTCGTCCTCGAGGAGTGCGACTTGGAACGATCGGTCGATCTCGTCGACCTCGTCGTCAATGTCGTCATCCTCGTCGACGTCGTTCTCATCTTCGACGTCATTATTCTCGTCAACGTCGTTCTCATCTTCGACGTCGACGTCATCGTCCATCTCCTCATCGTCGGGGTCGTGTACCTCATCTTCCGGGAGGTCGGCCGAATCGCTGTGGGCGATTTCGCCGAACGCGACGGTGGTGTACGTCGTCCCCTCCGACAGCTCGACTTCGGCATTGAAGAGGTCCGTCTCTTCGTCCATCTCCTCGTCGTCGTCATCGAGGATGTCGTCGAAGAACCCGTCGTCATCCGCCGCTACGATCCGAACCTGATAGGTTCCCGGATCGACTTCGGTATACTCGGTGACTTCTCGGAAACCGAGGCCTTCTACCAGCGGATCGTCCTCATCGTTATCGTTATCGTTATCGTTCTCATCTTCGACGTCGTTCTCGTCTTCGACGTCGTTCTCGTCTTCGACGTCGTCATCTT
>CAYQWI010000245.1:0-2213 GCA_964421165.1 uncultured Natronomonas sp. | reverse complement strand
TCTTCGACGTCGTTCTCGTCTTCGACGTCGTTCTCGTCTTCGACGTCGTCATCTTCGTCATCAACTGGGGTGGCGTAAACGTCGACGTCCGGCGCGTCCGGTGACGCGTGAACGACTCGAAGTGCGGTTTCTTCGCCGTTCATATCGTTGACGTCGTTACCGTGTTCGTCTGCGACGACCGTCGAAGTTCCGATAACACCTGCGAGCCCGATCGCTCCAGCGCCCTGTACGGCACGTCGGCGGGTGATGTTTGTTTCCAACATTGCGTTGGGATACAAGTCTCTCAAAGTCATTGTTAGATGCCGTGTAGAAATGATAGAAAGATAGAACAGTGATCATACCTGAACTCCCGTTATTCGGCCGATTTCGAACGGTCGGGTGAACGTGACCGACGATGAATAAGCCCATTTTACAGCGGAATCCCGATTACTGGAACTGCAAATAACTGTAGAATATTTTGAGATAAGACCGGCAAACTGAATGTTCAAGAAGTACTCGTAGCGTTTTTAGTCCGCTTACCTCCCGCTGAGACGAACCCTCGATGCGGCAGTTGCGATGAACAAAACTCGACTGGTGTGAATCGTCGATTCTGTTGGTTTCGATCTTCCTCACTCCGCTTACGGGAAAACGAGGAGAGAGCCTCGCCGTTTACGGCGTTGACGAGACGCATCTCGTTCGCACACCAGAAATCGGATATTTCTGGGGACGGGGATACATCCGACAAATCGGGGTTAAGCTACGGGAACGTCTGGAGTACTGCTACCAATCGACAAGGTTTCCGGAGTCCCTCGATCCATAGATCGATGTTTAAGTAACCGACAGACGAAGGGCGCGTATGACCGACGTGAACGAGTGGTTTCTCTCGAATCACGACCATCTTCGAACGCTTGGAATCACGATCGAGGAGCAACGGGACGGATACGTTCGCCTCTCGCTTCCACACGACGAATCGCTGACGAATCCCGGGTCGGGCGTGATGCAGGGCGGCATCGTCGCAACGTTGATCGATCACGGCGGCGGCGCGGCGATCCGGACGACGCTCGAACGACCCAGAGAGATGACACACGCCACGACGGAGTTGAACGTCAGCTATCTTCGGCCGGCGGTCGGCGATCTCACCGCGAAAGCGACGGTCGTCCGGTCGGGCCGAACGCGGGGCGTCGTGGACGTCGAAGTGACGATGGAAACGTCCGAAGGAACGAAGGAAGTCGCCGTCGGCCGCGTGTCGTTGTATCTCGATCGCGAGTGACTGTCGCTTATAAGGGATCGAGCCGAACTCGTCGAACGATGCCCGACGAAGGCGGCCGAAACGTCCTGTTCGTCGTCCTCGATACGGTCAGAAAGGACCATCTGACGCCGTACGGCTACGACCGGCCGACGACACCGGAACTCGAGTCGTTCGCCGACGAGGCATGTGTCTACACGCAAGCGATCACACAGGCACCGTGGACGCTACCCGCTCACGCGTCGATGTTCACGGGACGGTATCCGTCCGAGCACACCGCGACGCAGGAATCGCCGTATCTCCCGGCGACAGCTGGAACGCTTGCGGAGTCGCTTTCGGCTGCTGGATATGCGACCGCCTGCTACTCTTCGAACGCGTGGATCACGCCGTACACTCGCCTCACGATGGGGTTCGACGACGCGGACAACTTCTTTCGAGCGCTGCCGGGGGCCGTTCCGTCGGCCCTCGCCTCCGTCTGGCAGTGGCTCACCGACGGTCGAACCAGGCCGATCGCGGACCGGATCGTCGAAGCCGGGAACGACGTTCACGAACGGCTCGCCGAGTCGGGAAACGACTCGAAAACGCCCGAGATCGTCGACGAAGCCTGTTCGTTCGCCGACGCACACGCCGACGGACGGTGGTTCGCGTTCGTCAATCTGATGGACGCACACCTCCCGTACTATCCGTCCGAACCGCACCGATCGAGGCTCGCATCCGACGCCGACCCCGACGCGGTCTGTCAGAACTCGAAGGAGTACAACGCGGGAGCGCGGGAGATCACCGACGAGGAGTTCGACGACATCCGACGGCTGTACGACGCCGAGATCGCGGGGATGGACGAACAGCTCGGCCGGCTGTTCGATCACCTCAAAGCGGCGGAGCAGTGGGAGGAGACGGTGATCGTCGTCTGTGCGGATCACGGCGAACTCCACGGCGAGTTCGATCTCTACGGCCACGAGTTCGCGGTCTACGATCCGCTCGTCAACGT
>CAYQWI010000244.1:0-3749 GCA_964421165.1 uncultured Natronomonas sp. | reverse complement strand
CACAGTAGAACAGATTTAAGCCGGAGTATTATATGACCTTCGTGTGAAGTTTTATTATCTCTGACAAACTAATGCGTGGTTATGGCTCGGAAAGCACCTGATACGAACGCGCTGGTATCGCTTTACACCGAACGGATCACGGAGCCCGCGACGGCGGACGAGGTGTACGGGTACTGGGTGTTCTTATTGGGTCTTTTGGCGAGCATCGTCGGCGTCGCGTTATTTTTATACAGTTCGACACTCGAACGCGGCGTCGGCCCGTTCTGGACGGTCCGACAGCTCGGAATCGTTCTCGCGGCCGGCGGCGTGCCGCTGTTGCTCGCCGGGGTCGCGATCAGGCTTCCGCTCCGACGGCTGGCGACGACACTCACGTATCTCGGCGTTCTCATCTGTCTGGCCGCGCTCGCGTGGTTCGTCGCGATCTATCCGGGCGGCTGGAGCCCCCAGACCGGCGAAGCCGGGATTATCGGACTGTACACCGTCGGACTGGCGGTGATCGGACTCGCGGCGGCGTTCGTTCCCATGTTGTCGCCCGCTGAGACGCGAACCCCGTCCGAACAGGGTGAGCGTGAGCGCGAAAGAGCGGAACGAAACGAACTGCGAGACGAAGCGGAGACAGCCCGCGAAGAAGCCGACGAGGCGCGAACCGCGGCCGAAGCGGCTTCGGCCGAAACGGCCGCGCTCAGAGAATCGAAAGCCCGGTTCGAGATCTACACTGACAGGGGAGGCGGCCACCGCTGGCGGCTCCGCCACCGAAACGGCAACATCATCGCCACGAGCGGCGAGGCCTACGCGAGCCGCCAAAAGTGCCAGCAGGGAATGCACAGCGTGATGCGAAACGCGCTCGGTGCGGACGTGATGACGGTGGAGCCGGAGGACCCCGAATCGACGACCGAGGAAGTCCACACCGATCCCATCGAACTCGAAAGCCGAGCGTCGTTCGAGCTGTTCGAGGATAACGCGGGCGAGTGGCGGTGGCGGTTGGTTCACGACAACGGGAACATCATCGCCGACTCGGGCGAAGGATACGCCTCGAAGAGCAACGCGAGGCGGGCGATGTCCGGAATTCGAGACCACGCGGCGTCGGCCGACTATCTCCGCATCGATCCCGCCGGCTTCGAGCTTTACCGGGACGCCGCTGGAGAGTGGCGGTGGCGGCTCGTCCACGAGAACGGGAACGTCATCGCCGACTCCGGTCAAGGCTATGCGAGCCGACAAAAGGCCAGACAAGGTGCAGAGAGCGTGAAAACCAACGCTGGCGGCGCGGATATCGAAGAGCAGTGAAATCGTAAACGGACACCCGACACACAACATCCAATCATGAGCAAAGCAACATTCGAACTGTACGAGGATAACGCGGGCGAGTGGCGGTGGCGGTTGGTTCACGACAACGGGAACATCATCGCCGACTCGGGCGAAGGATACGCCTCGAAGAGCAACGCGAGGGACGCCATCGATCGGATTCAATCGTATGCCCCAGACGCGGACGTACTCGATATCGAACGAAGCGCCTTCGAACTGTACGAGGACACCGCCGGCGAGTGGCGCTGGCGGCTCAGACACCGGAACGGGAACATCATCGCCGACTCGGGCGAGGGATATTCCTCGCGAAGCGCTGCCGAGGACGCGATTAACAGCGTCAAACGAAACGCTCCCGGCGCCGACGACGCCGAGTAATCGCCAGCAGTACTTTACCTTCGCGCGCCGATATCGCCTTTATGCGTAACTTCGAGATCGGCAAGATCACCGGTATCCCGATCCGTCTCAACATCACGCTCGTCGTCTTTCTCCCGCTTTTGGCGTGGCTTATCAGCCGCGACGCACAGCTCGTATTCTACGCCGAACTCATCAACGCCATCTCCCCACAACCGATCGATACGGCGATCATCCTGTCGGGATCGACCCCCGAAATAATCGGCATCGCGACCGCTGTCGGGTTGTTCGTCGGCGTGTTGCTTCACGAACTCGGCCACTCCTGGACGGCCCACCGGTACGATATTACGATCAGTTCGATCACGCTCTGGATCTTCGGCGGGATGGCCCACATGGAGAATCTTCCCGAAGACTGGGATGTCGAACTGTACGTCGCGCTCGCAGGACCAGCAATGAGCGTGCTCGTCGGTGCTGTCTGCTATGCGCTCCTCTTTGTTCTCCCCTTCCAGCCGATCCTCATCTTCGTCGTCGGCGCGCTCGCTCTCGTCAACACGTCGCTTGCGGTCTTCAATCTGATCCCGGCGTTTCCGATGGACGGCGGTCGCGTCCTTCGAGCACTTCTGGCCCGTTCGCGCCCGTACGCGGAAGCGACACAGATCGCAGCGTCGGTCGCGAAGGTGTTCGCGATCCTGATGGCGGTGTTCGCGGTGTTGGCGTTCGCGCCGTTGCTGTTGCTCATCGCGATGTTCGTTTACATCGCCGCGGGCGCGGAATCGCGGACAACCGTCCTCAGGGATCTGCTCCGCGGGCTGACCGCCGAAGAGCTGATGTCGAGCGACGTCCGGACGGTGACGCCCGAAACGACCGTCGCGGAATTTCTCGACCGGGTCGTCACGGAGCGAACGACGGCGTATCCGGTGATGGATCGCGGGACCGTCACCGGGATGGTGACGCTGGACTCTGTCCGATCGGTGCCATCGGAAAAACGGGAGTCGACCACCGTCGCCGACGTGATGGGATCGGCACCGCCGTCGGTCGCGCCGGATTCGGACGCCTTCGAGGCGCTGGCGGCGATGAGTTCCGCGAGAGGTGATCGAATCCTCGTCGTCGAGGACGGGCGGTTCGTCGGCCAGATCACGTCGTCCGATTTCATGACGGCGATCGAGGTGTTACAGGGCCTCGGACCCCATCGGAAGGTGGAGGTTCCCGACGGCTACGCCTAATCTGCGCTCTCTGTACGCCTTTCCCCGTCCGACCTGACGTTTATATCTCAAAACGGGACCACGCGGCGTATGGGCCATCGAACGCTCGTCGCATACGACAGGGACGGTTACGATCTTCACTACGCCCACTGGGGTGTCGATCCCAGTTCGATCACTCACGAAACGCCGTTCGGCGACTCGCCCGCGGACGGATGGGCGCGCGAACGGGCGGCCGACCTCGTCGATCCGTGCGGCGGCCAGCTGACCGAACGGCGCGAGACTGCGGTCGATCCGGATCCGATCGCTACTGACCTCTCCTTCGTCGATCTCGAAGCGTACATCGATCCGATCGAACACGAGGCGCTGTTCGTCGTCGATCGCGATTTTTCGGTGCGGACGTACCTCGTCTTCGGGCTCGATGGGCGGCCGTTCGGCCGAACCGACGGCCCAGCGATCGCGCTCGTCGGCTACGACGGCGAAACTGACGCCGCGTATCTTCGGGGCTGGCTGTCCGGTGCGCGTGCGGCTCGAGGCGTCTGTGGCCCCGAGGACGGCGCGATCATCAAGGCGTTGCGATGGCTCGATCCGGGTCGGGGGACGGTGGTGTGGATGGCGGGGCGCGAGCGGTGAGCGGCGTGCTCCGAACGGAAGTGAGGAGCACGTTATAACGAGCGGTGAGCGTAGCGAACCGCGAGCGGTACACAGCGGAGCGACCGTTCAGGGCTCACTCCTCGTCGGGCGCGTCGTCGACGAGGCCCCGCGAGGAGTTGCTCACCACGAGGAGACTGCTCGTCGCCATCGCGGCGGCCGCAAACAGCGGGTTCAAAAGCCCGGTCACGGCCAGCGGGATCGCGATCCCGTTGTAACAGAACGCCCATCCGATGTTCGGTTTGA
>CAYQWI010000243.1:0-3761 GCA_964421165.1 uncultured Natronomonas sp. | reverse complement strand
GCGGCGGTCGTCGCACCGCTTTTACTCGCGCTCGGGTTTCCCGCGTTGGCGGCCGTGATCGCCGCGCTTGTCGGCCATGTCGTCGCCGTCACCTACGGCGCGGTCGGAACGCCGATCGTGATCGGAATCCGGAACCCGCTCGATGGTCCACCGTTCGTCGATCAGCTCACCGCCGAAGGATCGCCCTACGCCGGCATGGAGGGAGCGGCTGCAGTCACCCAGTTTTCGAACGACGTCGCGGCGTGGGCGGCCACCTATCACGCGCTCGTCGGGTTCGTTATGCCGCTGTTCGCCGTCGGGATGGTCGTATACTTCTTCGGTGATCCAGAAGTGCGGTCGCTCCGACCGGCGCTCGATGTCGCGCCGCTGTGTCTGTTTGCCGGCATCGTCTTCGTCATCCCCTACTGGGCGTCGGCGTGGTTTCTCACTGCCGAATTCCCTGCCATCATAGGTTCGATGGTCGGCGGCGCGATCACGATCGCTGCCCTTCGAGCCGGCTACTTCGCTCCGGACGACACGTGGACGTTCCCGCCCCGTGAAGAGTGGCCGGACCACTGGGTTGGGACGATAGAGCCCGGTGGTGCGGACGCCGAGTTCGGACCGGAAAACGAGCTGGAGACGACAAGCCTCCTGCGGGCGTGGTCTCCGTATGTCATTTTGGTCGTCCTCCTCGTCCTCACGCGCGTCGTCGATCCGATAAACGCTATAATCACCGATCCGGAGCTCGGGTTCCGGATCGGGGATGTCACGATCGGAGTCGTCCTTGAGTGGGAGAACATCCTCGGTACCGGACTGGACGACAGCATCAACTGGGTCGAGGTCCCCGGCTTCTGGTTGCTTCTCAGCGCGCTCGTTTCGATCCTGCTTTTCCGGATGGATCGCGGACAGATCGCGGATGCTTGGACTGAGGCCGGCCAGAAGATGGTCTCGCCGTTCGTCGCGCTCGTGTTCGTCGTCGCGATGGTCGAGGTGATGCTCTCGTCGGGGCTCCCCGCCGCATCGCCCGGTGAGTTCGTCGGGACGGCAGCGTTCGAGCAGAGCATGATCGAGATGCTCGCGGTCGCGACCGCCAATACGCTCGGAGGCGCTTACCCATTCGTGGCCGCGCTCATCGGCGCACTCGGGGCCGCAATGGCCGGCTCAAACACCGTCTCGAATATCACCTTCGGTGGGTTCCAGTTCACCGCCGCCGGGGAACTCGGCGTCTCCCGGAAAATCGTCGTCGGCGCCCAAGCGGTCGGCGGCGCAGTTGGGAACCTAGTGGCGATCCACAACGTCGTTGCGGCGCTTGCGACGGTGGGGCTCGTCGGCGAGGAGGGTCGCGTAATGCGTCTCAATTTCATCCCGCTTTTGTATTATGCGCTGGTCGTTGGAATTTTGACGATGCTTTTCAGCTACGTGCTGTTTCCGGCCCTGTTTTGACCGTCCCGACGATCACGGACTTCTACAGAAGCTACTGAGCCAACAGCGGCACCCAACGTGGAGAAAACCTGCTCATTTGCCGAAATCGTCTCCTCTAACGCTTGGTTTGGACGATCGCGATTGTAGTGACGGCGAAAGGCGTAATCAGCGTCGGGCGTTCGATCGACAGCCCCGCCAAAACGAGTGACTGCGTCCGATTCCACCACCAAAACGAGTGACTGCGTCCGATTCCACCACCAAAACGAGTGACTGCGTCCGATTCGCTGACTGACGTCTTCGGAAAGCGGGATCGACCGTCAGTTCTCCAGTTCCGCGAGGACGTCGTCCCATCCGTCGGCGATCGGAACCTCTTCGGGAACCGGCTCTGTTTCGTTCCAGGGCTGTCTGAACAGGATCGCTCGGCCGCCGTTTTCGCTGAACGCTCGCACCGTCGAGGCGCTGTCGTCGATCAACACGGTCGCCGGGACGTTCCGTTTCCCCTCGCCGACGTCTCTGACGTAGCGGTCATAGGGGATGTCGTGGGTCGCGAGCCACTCTACCGTCGGTCTCCGCGCCGTTGGCTTCCGATAGGTCGCGATCAAAAGCGTATGCTCGCGGGCGAGCTGTCGCATTCCCTCGATCGCTCCCTCGATCGGCTCGAGGCCCCGGATGTGGTCGGGATCGTCGTCCGTTTCGCCGAAGAACGTCGAGAGTTCCCGGCCGATGGCCGAGACCGTAACGCTCCAGTCGGTAACCTCCTCGGGAGTCATCGTGACATCGTGGCGTCGCTCCAGTACCTCGAGGATCGCCGGCACGCGATCGGCGAGCACGCCGTCGATGTCGACTCCGATCCGCATATCACTCACCCCTCCAGAGCGGATAGAGGTCGTCTCGAACCGGTTCCTCGATGCGTTCGCCGTCGAGTTCGAGCGCCGGGTCGCCCTCCTCGACCGTTCCGATGGCTGCCGCCTCGATTCCGGCCGATCTGAGCTCTTCGAGGGCGGAATCGGCGACATCGGCCGGCACCGTCGCCACCACCGCACCGGATCCGAAGATCCGGAGCGGATCGACGCCCGCCGCCGCACACAGTTTCCGCGTCTCCGCTCTGATCGGAATGGCCTCGCGGTCGACATCAAGCCGGACTTCGGAGGCTTCCGCAAGCTCCTGTAAGCCCGCCACGATCCCGCCCTCCGTCGGGTCGTGCATCGCGGTCGCGTACGCCCTGAGGATACGGGCGTCAGGGACGACGCTGATCTCCTCGAGGAACGCCTCCGCTCGCGTTCGGAGCGATTCGTCGACGCCCAGCTTCGCCCCGAAATCGGACGCGAGGATCGCCGTCCCCTCGATGGCAGCTCCCTTGGTAAGAATGACGCGATCGCCCGGCGAGGCACCACTTGTGGGAATGAACTCGCCGACGCCCATCGCCGTGATCGAGACGATCGGCCGCTCGAGCGCGTCGATGTACTCGCTGTGGCCGCCGGCGATCGCCACGCCGACGTCCCTGGCGGCGGCGTCCAGATCGGCGGTGATCGGCGTCAGTGCCGTTTTGTCGGGCAACAGCAACACGACGGTCAGCCAGCGTGGATCGACGCCCGCGACCGAGACGTCGTTGCACGCGACGTGTACCCCGAGCGTACCGACGTGTGAGGCCGCAAGCGAGATCGGATCGGAACTGACCACGAGCGTCCCCCCCGGTGGATCGATTGCCGCCGCGTCCTCGCCGGGGGCCGGCCCCTGCAGGACTGCGTCGTCTTCGCTGCCGGTCCGGGTGAACACACTGGAGAGCAAGTCGTCCGGATGGACTTTTCCGGGCATACACGCGTTTCGGAGGGGTCGCTGCTTGTACCTGTCGGGGTCTCGGCTGGATCACTCGCGGCCGAAAAACACCGTCGACTCGCACGGTGCTTCGGAGTATTTGCTGTCGCTGTCGGTGAGATCGACCTCGGGGTATTCACCTTGTCCGCTGATAAAACAGTACTGTTTTCCACCACCCTTCGCAAGGGAGGGTAATGACGGAACGGCCCTCGTCGGAGACTGAAGATCGAAAAGACGACCACATTCGGATCGTTCAGGACCGGGACGTCGAAACCACGGGGACGGGCTTCGAAGACGTTCGGCTTGTCCACGAAGCGCTTCCGGAACTCCATTACGACGCTATCGATACGTCAGTCGAATTTTTCGGCCACGAGCTATCCGCTCCGATCTTCATCGAAAGCATGACTGGGGGGCATCAAAACACCACAGAGATCAATCGTTCACTAGCTCGCGCTGCCGGTGAGACGGGCATCGCTATGGGGCTTGGAAGCCAGCGAGCCGGTCTCGAACTCGATGATGACGGCGTCCTCGACTCGTATACTGTC
>CAYQWI010000242.1:0-3765 GCA_964421165.1 uncultured Natronomonas sp. | reverse complement strand
AACTCCGACGGATCCGACGAGAGCGTGGTCTCGGCACCCGCACGTTCGAGCCCGCGCGTGACGCTACGGAGGTTACCGAGCCCGTAGTCGACGAGGACGATTTCGGCCGTCCGTTGGGTAGTGCTCATGGATGAGTCTCCGTAGCGGCGGGCAAAGTCGGTTTCCATCCGATCAGAATTCGCCCAGCCGCGATTGATCGCCGCCGCCGTCGATGAGAGAGATGGCCTCATCGAGCGCGCTTTCGAACGTCTCCCGCTGGCTCGGATCGTACAGCGTCGCGGCGGGGTGAACACAGACGAGCACTCGGCGCGTTTCACCGGCGATTCGCACGTCGGACAGCGAACCGGCCTCCGTCGTCACCGCGACGGACCGCTCGAGCAAGTGTTCGGAGGGAACTTTCCCGAGCGTAACGATCACGTCCGGGGCGAGGGCGTCGATTTCGCGATCCAGGAACGGCCGGCAGTTCGCGCGTTCGTCGGCCGTCGGATCGCGGTTCTCCGGCGGACGACACCGGACGCAGTTCGTGATTCGGACATCCCGCCGTGCGAGCCCACGGTCGCGGAGCGCTTCGGTCAACACGTCACCGGACCGGCCGACGAACGGTTCGCCCGTCTCGTCCTCCTGGCGGCCGGGGGCTTCGCCGACGAACAGCAGCTCCGCGTCCGTCGGTCCGACCCCGTTGACAATGCGGCTTCGTGAGGCACACAGTTCCTCACACCGGGTGCACTCGAGTACGTCGATCTCGTCGGTCACGACTGTGCGATCGACGCGACGGGAGTTAATCCCGCCGGATCACTCGAAGTCGAACGTCCCGTCGCGGCCGGCGGCGTCGGCTCGGCGCGCGAGCCGCTTTGCGATCCGAAGGGGTTCCGGGCGGCGATCGAAGGTGTACGCGTCGACGATAGTCGCCGCGGTGTCGGGGTCGAGACCGACGCTCCGGACGAAAAGCGGCCCGTTTTCGAGGTCGAGGCGGTGGCGATCCGGGAGACGTCGGTACGCTCGGAGCCGGCGCGCGCGTTCGTCACCCTCGAACGCGTCGGCGATCCCCGCTTCGAGCCCGTCGCTCTCCTCGAAAGAAATCGAGAGGACGGGGCGATCGATCGCGTCGGCTATCGCGTCCAGATCGAGGATGTTGTACCACGCGGGGGCGACACCGGCGACGAAGAGGTACCGAACGTCGGGTCGGTCGAGCCGATCCCACGCGTCGATCGCGGCGTCGGTCGCGTCGCGGCCGCCCACGGAGCACCTCGCGAACACGAAATCGTCGACGGTTCGGTCGGCGCGAACGACGGCGCCGGCGAACGTGCTCTTCGAGTCGGCGTCGGTTCCGCGGTAGGATTCGGCGAGTCCGAGCGCGCGTCGGCCGGACGCGGGCGTCACCGGTCTTTGAGCGCTTCGTAGGTCTCCAACAGGTCCTCGCTCGACGCGTCGTCGTACTCGAAGCGGATCTCGCCGTCGTGTGTCGGCGTCGCGTGCTGTTCGGTCTCGTCGAGCTGATCGGTGTCGAACTCCTGGTTCTCCCGTTCGGATTCGTCGTAGCTTCCGAACCCCATAGACGTATGTCGCTTAACGCTTCGGGAATGTAAATAATGCGGTGGCACCTCATACCACAAACTCCATCGAAGTGCATAGTCAACGTCCGTCAGTGTAAATACCCTGGCAGTCGAGGAGGTCGTTATGGACGTAACCAACGTCACGGCCGACGCGGAAACGTTTACCTGCAACGCCTATCTCGTCGAGGGCGAACGCACCGTCCTCGTCGACGCCGGCGCGTACGACGGCGTCGTCGAGACGATTCGCGAACGCATCGACCGCTTGGACGCGGTCGTGTTGACACACCAGCATACGGACCACGTCGCACAACTGGACGCCGTTCTCGACGCCTTCGACGCGCCGCTGTACGCGTACGGCGACCATCCGAGACGAGAGGGTAAACTCGACGACGGCGATCAGGTGTTCATCGGCGACGAGGCGTTCGACGTCGTCTACACCCCCGGTCACGCCGACGACCACGTCTCGTTCGTCTCCGAAACGACGCTTTTCAGCGGCGATGTCGTCGTGCACAACGACGGTGCGTTCGACTACGGTAGCTTCGGCCGAACCGATATGCCCGGCCAATCCAGAGAACGGCTCATCGAAGGGATCGAAGCGCTGTTAGCGCAGATGGGTGATACCGTCGAGCACATGTACGCGGGCCACGGCGACGCGTTCCACGGAGACGTGCGCGATCTCGTCGAAACGGCGCTCGAGCGAGCCGAAAAGCGCGAGCCGAAATACCCCGACGAATAGATCTACTGGGGCGAATACGCACGATATCGGCGCTGAAGCGCACTACATGCCTCATCGGGATCCCGGGCGAACCGATAGAGATCGGGCTCTTCGTCGTCGAGCGTGATCGAAAGCTGGCCGAACTGGGTGAAATCTTCGGCCGGCGTGTACTCCATGTCCGTGACCTGATCGAACGGATAGTCGAACACGTGCTCTTTGAGGTGCCATCTGAGCCGCGGCAGTTCGGCGGTTCCACCGTCATGTACGATCAGTCGGTCGTCGTCGATAACGAACGTCGTGGCGTAGAATTCGCTCGGCGGGAGTAACATTCCGAACTCCGCGTTGTTCAGAAGGGAATAACACTCGATATCGTCTCCCTCGACGTCGACGAGCGACTCGACCGCCTCCTCGATCTGTTCGATCGCGGTGTCGTGAACGTTGGATAGCACTCGCCAGACGTAGACCAATCCGACGACGGAAAGGACGATACCGACGGCGAAGACCACGCCGGCAGTCAATCCGGAGAAATCGAGAACGAGCATGAACAGTGCAAAGACCGCGGCCGAAATGACGATCTGTTTGGATTTCCATCCGATCGTCCACAACGCGCCGTTGACTTCGACATCGATATCGCCGCCGCTAGATTCGACATCGATATCGTCACTGTTGGAGTCGACGTCGATGCCGCCACCGTTGGACATAGTTGTCGATCGAACGCCCGCTATATCAATATCAATATTATCGACGGCCGATCGACAGGCGATTTACCTGTGAGGCGCTAAGGCCCCTTCCTCAACGAGCGACCGAAGGGAGTGAGTAGGGAGGGGATACAGCGCCTCAATTCAGGTAAATCAGCATGTTCCGATACCACAGTCACTGAGGCGTTGCGATCAGCGAACGATTATCACCGGAATCGGGGCGCGTTTCGAGACGGTCTCGGCCACGTTCCCGACGAGAAATCGGCGTATCGCGCGACTCCGATCTGCGCCATGAGCACCGAGTACAATCGTGTCGTAGTTCTCAGCACGAGCAATGATATTTCGGGCGGGGTGGCCGATGCCGACCATTGTGTCGATCTCTCGATCGCGCTCCGTTGCTATCTCGCGGGCTCGTTCGAAGACAGGTTCGGCTCGTTCGGCAGCGGCTTCCTCAAGATCGTCGGCGAGGGCAAGTCCCGTCGCTTCACCCATCATCGGTGATGGAACGCCAACGACGTGTAAGACGGAAACGTCGGCGTCCGGAAAGTTGTCGAGCGCGTATTCGAGCGCCTGCCCGGCGGGTTCGGAATCATCCATCGGAACGAGAATTCGTGAGGCCATATTTGAAACGAGACCATCCACCTACCTAAGTCCCTTCCTCAGGCGACACCCGGGACGAGGAGAAAGAATCCGTAGGCCAAAATCGTCGAGATAGACGGGCCGATAATCCACATCGAGATGTATTTGATAATCGCTCGGGGATTGAAAAGATCCCCCGCCTCAAGTACTTCTTCAGGTT
>CAYQWI010000241.1:0-3781 GCA_964421165.1 uncultured Natronomonas sp. | reverse complement strand
GCGATACGCCGGACGCTCGAGAGCCCGAACCCGTTTCCGTCCTCGTGGTCGGTGTAACCGACCTCGAATATCCGTTCGCGGTCGTCCGCGGGAATCCCCCGACCGTCGTCGGAGACGAAAAACCCGGGGGCGTCCGAGAGCGGACCGGCGCGCACGCTCACGCTCGGACCGCCGTGCTCGACTGCGTTTTTAAAGAGGTTCTCGAGAAGCTGTCGGAGTCGATCGGGGTCGGCGTCGAGTTCGATCGCTTCGGCGTCGAGCGTCGCGGGTTCGGCGTCGACGTTTCGCCACGCGTCTTCGGCGACGGCCGCAAGCGAAACCGGTTCCGTTTCGCCGACCGTTCGGCCCTGCTTCGCGAGCGAGAGGAGGTCCTCGATGAGCTGCTCCATGTCGCCGAGAGCCGTCGCCGCCGATTCGAGTTCGTCCGCGTCGTTTTCCGAGCGCGCGAGTTCGATCCAGCCCTGTGCGACCGAGAGCGGATTCCGGAGATCGTGGCTGACGATCGAGGTGAACTCCTCGAGCCGCTCGTTCTGTCGCTCGAGCAGCCGGCGCTGTTTCCTGAGCTCCTCCTCGCGGTCGGCGCGATTCAGGGCGGCCTCCGTCGCCGCTCCGAGCAGTTCGGCGACGGTTTTATCGAGCGAATCGAACCGTCGCGGCTCCATCGACCCGAAGTTCATCACGCCGATATCACCGAGCGGGACGATGATCTCGGATCGGATGACCGTCTCGGAGTTGACTCTCGCCGCTTCCGTCGATACGTCGTCGTAGCGTTGTACCGTCCCCGATTCGAACGCCTCCCACGAGAGTCCCTCACCGGGACGATACGTCGGCGCCTCCTCGAACGTGGCTTTCGCGGGGTCAGCGATAGCCGCCGGGACGAGCGCCGATCGGGATTCGTCGTAGAGCCAGATGCCCGTGAGCGGAATGTCGAGCACCTTGTTCGCGATGTCGACGGCACGTCGACAGACCTCCTCTCGGGTCGTCGCCGTCGAGAGGGTGACAGACGCCGTTTGCAGCGAGCTGATGAGATCGGCCTTCTGTCGGTTTAAGGCGTCGAAGCGGCCGGCGACCGTCCCGACGATCGCACCGCCGGTCGCCGCGGCAGCGACGGTGTAGATCGGACCGTGGAGTGGCTCCCCCTTGGCTGCCTGATGTGCGACGATCAACAGAGCCACGCAGGCCAGCGTTAGACCGCCGATATACCCCCACGCAACTGTCGTCGTAACGGCGTTTCGATCCAGCCGGCTCCGATACAGAACCGGACCGGCAGTTACCACTGCAATCGCGAGAACGAGCGGAATCGCGCCGCCGAGGACTGTGCCGATCAGCGCCGTATCGTCCGTCAGAATATGGTATCCGTGGGCGACCGCGAGAAGCAACCCGAACGCGCTGAGCGCAACGGCTGAAAGTACCCGCGGGATCGAGCGAGACCCCCTCCCCCCAAAACTCATTAATTCGCATAATAACTGCGGTATTAAATAAACCGTTATATTTGCTCCCGGCTTTCGGTCGTGGTTCTGCGATACTCCGACCGAAGGAGTAACCAGTCTTCGGGCCCAATGACGTCGTAATGAGTCAACAGGCCGAGCCGCTCGATGTCGAGCGTATTCGAGACGATTTCCCCATCCTCGAACGCGAGTTCGACGGGACACAGCTCGTCTATCTCGACAACGCTGCAACGACGCAGACCCCGGAGCCGGTCGTCGAGACGATCACCGACTACTACCGGAATCACAACGCCAACGTCCACCGGGGGATCCACCAGCTGAGTCAAGAAGCCTCGATCGCCTACGAGGACGCCCACGACCGCGTCGCGGAGTTCATCGGAGCCACCGGTGGCCGCGAAGAGATCATCTTTACGAAGAACACCACCGAATCGATGAACCTCGTCGCCTACGCGTGGGGACTGAACGAACTCGGTCCCGGTGACGAGGTCGTGACGACGGAGATGGAACACCACGCCTCGCTTGTGACGTGGCAGCAGATCGCAAAGCGGACCGGCGCGACGTGTAAGTACATCCCGATCACCGACGAGGGGCGACTCGACATGGAGGCCGCCCGCGAGCTGATCACCGACGATACCGAGATGGTGTCGGTCGCGCACGTCTCGAACACGCTCGGAACGATCAACCCCGTTTCCGAGCTGGCCGATATCGCTCACGACCACGGATCGTACATCTTCGTCGACGCCGCACAGTCCGTCCCGAACCGCCCCGTCGACGTCGAGTCGATCGACGCCGACTTTCTCGCCTTCTCCGGACACAAGATGGCCGGACCGACCGGGATCGGCGTTCTCTACGGGAAAAAGCACATTCTCGAAGAGATGGAGCCGTACCTCTACGGCGGCGAGATGATCCTCAAAGTCACGTTCGAGGACTCCAAATGGAACGAACTCCCCTGGAAATACGAGGCCGGTACACCCGTCATCTGTCAGGGGATCGCCCTCGCGGCGGCGTGTGATTACCTCGACGATATCGGGATGGATCGGATCGAGCGACACGAGGCCGAGCTCGCATCGTACGCCTACGATCGGCTCACCGAACAGGGCGACGTGGAGGTGTACGGCCCGCCGGGCGACGACCGCGGCGGTCTCGTCGCGTTCAACCTCGACAGCGTCCACGCCCACGACCTCTCGAGCATTCTTAACGACAGCGCGGTGGCCATTCGTGCCGGCGATCACTGTACCCAACCCCTGCACGACGTGCTCGGGACGGCCGCTTCGGCTCGGGCCTCGTTTTACATCTATAACACGAAAGCCGAGATCGACAGACTGATCGAGGCGGTCGACGACGCCCGACAGCTGTTCGCCTGATAGGGACCGTCGAAATCCCCGCGATCGGTGGGCTTTTGCGTTTCACCCCCTTCTCTCCGGTAACGATGGGACTCGGATCTGATATGTACCGACAGCAGATCCTCGATCACTACAAGAACCCGCGAAACTACGGGGAACTCGAGGATCCCGATATCGAGCACGTCGGCGAGAATCCGATGTGTGGAGACACGATCAAAATGTTCGTTCGGCTCGACGACGACGGCGAGACGATCGAACGCGTGAGCTTCGTCGGCGACGGCTGTGCGATCAGTCAAGCCTCCGCGAGCATGCTCTCGGGAGCGCTTCGCGGGAAATCCCTCGACGAGGTCGAGGCGATGGATCGGGACGATATCATCGACATGCTCGGCGTCGAACTCAGCCCGATGCGGATCAAGTGTGCGGTCCTCGCGGAGAAAGTCGCCCAGGACGGCATCAAGATATACAACGGCGACATCGAGATCGAGGAAACGACGACCGAGTGATTTTTGACGGAGCTCAATCGAGATAGCCGAGCGCTTTCAGCCTCCGTTTCGTTGCGTCGTCCATCTCCGAGAGTAACTGCTCCGGTCCTTCGTTGCTGTTCGCTGGCCCATTCGTCCGATTCCGGTACCGATCGAGTGCGGCGTTCAGTTCGGCGGCGATCGGCTCCTCGGACGGGAGTCGCGTCGATTCGACGAGCCCGTCGTCGATCCGATAGTACTCGTCCGCGATCCGCCCGTTTCTGATGTATTTCCCCTCGAGATGGCGGACGGCGCACATCCGTGAACGAAACCGCGACTGCTCGTCGAGCTCGATCCCGACCGCGCCAGCTTTCGATTCGAGTTGCCTCAGTTCGACGAGCGGACGGTGATATTCGACGAATGCGTACTCACCGTCTTCGATGGAACGCCCCTCAGAAAGAAGCGATCGGTTCGGATCGAACGGACGCCCGCCGACGGTCGTCGCAGCCGCTGTCGCCTCAGCGGTTTC
>CAYQWI010000240.1:0-3782 GCA_964421165.1 uncultured Natronomonas sp. | reverse complement strand
CCTCGATGTACGTCTCATTTTTCTCGATGAACTTATTGGCCAGTTGTGCGAGGACGCGATACTGCGTGTCCGTTACTTCGCAGTTTATATACTGCACTTCGCACGGAACCTCGTACTTCTGGGAGGTCGATTCCAGTTCCTCGCTGACGAACTTCGCACTGGCGGTCTTTCCGGTGCCGGTTTTCCCGTAGATGAGGATGTTCGACGGGGTGTCGCCACGAAGCGCCGTGACGAGAATCGTCGCCATGTTGTTGATCTGCTCTTCGCGATGTGGGAGTTTGTGTGGCGTATACGAGGGCCGAAGGACTTCCTTGTTCTCGAAGATCGGCTCGCCCTCGAGAAGATCGTCGAACAATCCGCGCGAAGCCTCGTCCGGCTCGTCGCCGTTGTCGCTCGATTCGGTGTCCAGATCGAGATCGTCGAGTTCGACGTCGCCGGAGAATCCATCGATCTGTCGTCCGTTGGCTTCGGTTCGTGATTCTGCCGTATTCTCGGCCCGTGATTCCGTCGGATTCGTAGAGGAAGACCCCTTCATTTCATCTGGAGAACCGGAAGACTGCGTCCGGATGTCTCCCGAGTTGTCGGCAGAATCACCGTGGTGCTCGTCAGTTTGCTCGTCAGTTCGGTCGACTTCGGAATCATCCTCGGAGCCACTTACCTCATCGCCATCAGTTGTCCCACCGTTTGTCGAGTGTTCGTTAGCGTCTTCCTGTGTCATTCGTTTTCCAACCCCCCTATTTCATGTGGAACAGCACCCACGCGATATCCTAAAGCGAGGATTACAGAGTCTGAAGACCGGGTATTCATATATATATGTACCTCTGTTGTCCACTTGATGCAGTCGAACCGATGGTCGAAAGGTATATTAAATTTTTCGATATATAAAGGGAGGATGATCGCACGCTCCGAAACCTGCGCACACTTCGGCGAGTAGTACGCTGGATTTCAGATGGGAATTCGTAGTCGGTGATTGAACATTCATAGCCGGTAGTCGAACCCGTTATGGGCCGTTACGGGGCACACTCGTGTTGAGCATTTGAGCTCGGATCACCCAACACGGTGAATGTGGGGGTTTTCGACGAGTCGCTCGAGATACAGCCAACGTAATTCGAGTGACGATCCTCCACGGTTTGCAGCGAACAGATCACGAAACAACTACCGAGCTGGTCGATTGGATCTGGTTGCAGTTGATCCACGGGAAACGGAGGGGATATCCCCCCCACCCCTTTGTTTCGAGTGGAACGAGGAGAATGGGCAGGGGGATGTTCTACGATATGGTTGTTCTATCGAAAGAAAGATTTTATATAATAAAGAATAGAACAGTACCCGTAGTAGGAAAAACTACTAATTTATAGTATATCTAGAGACTAGTTTACGTTGTTTCTAGTTTATTTTCTCCAACTTTACTAGATATTGCTAGAATTAACACAATATTTTACTAGAATGTCTTCCACCCCAATTTCTCGTCCCGCTTTTCGTCCGTCCCGCAATGACGCCTCATTTGTCACACCTCCCTCTCTCTGCCGTTCCACCGGAAACGAAGGGGTGGGGGTGTTACTACGTCTAACGGCACTTGTTTTCTCCGCTTGTTATCTCCGCTTGTTTTCTCCGCGTTATCCGTCCCCGCGTCTTTCCCACGTACGTTATCCGTCCCCGTGTCTTCCCCACGTTCAGTTGCGCTGATCCATACGTTCAGCTGCGCTGATTATCGGCTGAGCAGGCGCAATACCACGTCGTTCACGGCGTGGATACGTGCCGTCACTCTGGGAAACGTCCGGGTAACGGCGGTTTGGCACCGCCAGCAGTCCACCCCACCGACACTGTGGGACTACCTGTGCCCGAAAGGTGTGGTAGTCTATACTTGGACTGCAAACCTGAAACTCCCACCACTCGGGATTCCTCCGTGTTCACGCGGAGGAGGATGTCAACCGCTTCTCCCGAACTCGTACGACGTCCGTCTGACACACAATTAAGTGAGTGCGGTATGGTAGTACGTGCAGAGCGACTCCGATTTCGAGTCGAAATCGGGGCCGCGGGAGGATGATATGGGATTGTTAACAAGCCTTAAATCGAGCGTTTCCCGCGCTACATCGACACTCTTCGCGGGGAGTGAGCCGAAACGGATCGGCATTTACGGTCCGCCTAATGCCGGTAAATGCCTCGCACCCGATGAAGAGATACTGCTCGCAGATGGGACTTATAGACGCATCGAGGACGTGTTCGAATCGGTCGCGGCAACCGATCCGACAGATGTGAGCGATGAACCGACCGAAACGTGGTTGGAGTGTGAAGCAGATATTCGAGTTCCTGCGCTTCAGTCGGATTTGACGACCACCTCTGCCCCCGTCTCGCACGTATTCAGACAGCAGTACTCCGGGACACTCTATCGAATCAAAACGCGGCTGGGACGTGAGGTCACGGTCAGCCCCGCTCACCCGTTCGTCTCAGCGACGGAGAGAGGTATCGAGAACGTACCTGCAGAAACGCTCGATGAAGGCGATCGCGTCGCTCTTTTATCGTCGCTCACCCCGCCTTCCGAATCGTCCGAAACGTGGGATCATACCCTCCCCGATACACTTGCAACCGACGGGGGAACGGCCGTCTACGAATCGACGTACCATCGTCCCAAACCGATCGTCGAACAATCCCTCGATCCACAGTTAGCGAGATTCCTCGCACTGACGATCGCGGAAGCACAACACGAAGACGGCTATATCGCGTTCGCGAACGAGAACCAACGGCTTCGCGAGGAGTTTCGCCGTGGTGCCGAGCGATTCGGGCTCGACACGACGACGTACGAGTACGACGGGAAGACGCCGCTCGTTAGAGTTAACTCCCGATCGCTAACGGAGTACTTGAAGGGGTTCGATTGTCACCCCGCGGGATCACACGACAAGCGGATCCCCGAGTCGATACTCACGGCTGATGATGAAACGGTAGCTGCGTTCCTACGTGCGCTGTATGATTGTGAAGGGAGCGTCTCTTCACCGGACTCCGACCGCGGTCGGTACGTTCAGCTTTCAAGCGCTAGCCGGGAACTCGTTGTCGGGATTGGAATTTTGCTTATTCGGTTCGGTATCGTCGGGAAGATCCGTGAACGCACACACGGGGACGAACGATACTACGAACTGGAGATCGGACGGAGCGACCAACATCGGACGTTCCGACGATGTGTCGGATTCGACCTCCCCGAAAAATCCGCTCGGCTCGACGGCCTCTGTGAGATCGACTCAAAAGCGAACGTCCACACGCTTCCACTGATGCCGTTGCTCGAGGACGCTCGCGATGAACTCGGGATGACACAAGCGGAATTTTATGGGGACAGCAAACACGTCGCCCGAATGCGGCGGCGGAATCGGATTACGATCGATCGACTGGAATCGATGGCTGATCGGCTCCCAGACGACAGCGCCGTCGATATCGTTCACAATATCGCGGACGCCGATATCACGTGGGACGAAATCGTCGAGATCGAAGAGATCAACCACGAGGGGTATATATATGATCTCACCGTTCCGGAGCACCACACGTTCGCGACCGCGGATGGACTCGTTGTCCACAACACGACCTTAGCCAACCGAATCGCCCGCGATTGGACCGGAGATGCAGTCGGGCCGGAAAGTCACGTTCCACACGAAACCCGACGAGCTCGACGGAAAGAGAACGTCGAGATTAAGCGAAACGGCAAATCCGTGACGATCGATGTGGTCGACACGCCCGGCGTGACGACCAAGGTCGATTACAAAGAGTTCCTCGAACACGACATCGAAAAGGAAGACGCC
>CAYQWI010000239.1:0-3795 GCA_964421165.1 uncultured Natronomonas sp. | reverse complement strand
CCCGAACTCGATCTCGAACAGGACGAGATCGACGCGGAGATCCTCGAGTCGATGACGGTCACCGAAGCGGACTTCAAGGACGCGCTGAAGGGGATCTCCCCGAGCGCGATGCGGGAGGTCTTCGTCGAGGTCCCGGACGTCACCTGGGACTCCGTCGGCGGTCTCGAGGACACCAAAGAGCGGCTCAGAGAGACGATCCAGTGGCCTCTCGATTACCCCGAGGTGTTCAAGCAGATGGATATGCAGGCCGCAAAGGGCGTCTTGCTCTACGGTCCGCCGGGGACCGGCAAGACGCTGATGGCCAAGGCCGTCGCCAACGAGGCCAAATCGAACTTCATCTCGATCAAGGGTCCCGAACTGCTGAACAAGTACGTCGGCGAGTCCGAGAAGGGCATCCGGGAGGTCTTCGAGAAGGCTCGATCGAACGCCCCGACCGTCGTCTTCTTCGACGAGATCGACTCGATCGCGGGCGAGCGCGGCGCCCGGATGGGCGACAGCGGGGTCGGCGAGCGCGTCGTCTCCCAGCTGTTGACCGAACTCGACGGGCTCGAATCGCTCGAGGACGTCGTTGTCATCGCCACGACGAACCGCCCGGATCTCATCGACACGGCGCTTTTGCGCCCCGGTCGGCTCGACCGACACGTCCACGTTCCGGTTCCCGATCGGGACGCCCGGAGGGCCATCTTCGGGGTCCACACCCGGAACAAACCGCTGGCCGACGACGTCGATATCGACCGGCTGGCCGACGAGACGGAGGGCTACGTCGGCGCGGACATCGAGGCGGTCTGCCGTGAGGCCTCGATGGCTGCGACCCGCCAGTTCATCCACAGCGTCTCCGCGGAGGAGGCCGCCAAAAGCGTCGGCAACGTCCGCGTGACGCGAGAGCACTTCGAGGAGGCGCTCGAGGAGGTCGGCCCGAGCGTCGACGAGGACACCCGCGAACGCTACGACGAGCTCGAAGACGAGTTCAACCCCAACCGGGAGACGGACGAGCCCGAAATCAGTCGGACGTTCCAGTAACGTCGATCGACTGTGCGTTATTTTTCATTATATTCCGAATTTCGACCGATCCACCAAACATATATTCATCCAACAACCATATTCTAGCAATGAGTTTCAGTAGCGAAGATATCGAGCGTCCCGACGGCCTCAAATCGGCGTTGTTCTGTCCGGAATGTGACCGCTCGGCGCCGATCGACGAGGGGTGGGCGCTCGCCCACAGGGACGGTCGACGGGAGGTCGCCTGCCCGGACTGTGAAGCCGTTCTCGTCAGCCAACCGGAGTTCGAATCCGATCGCCGACGACCGGTTCCGGCCTGAGAGTCGAACACCTATCAGTCGAGCTTCTCGATTCGGTCCTCCGTGACGACGCTCTCCAGCAGATGCGCCGGCGTCGCGTCGTAAGCGGGGTTCGAGACCGCAAACCCCTCGGCCGGTTCGCGCATTACCTCGGTCGACGAGCGGAACTCGTTCTCGAAGACGAACCCCTCCTCGATCCGCTTTTCGCTCGCGCCGACGACCGAGACGGGAACGTCGAGTTCGGCGGCCGTCGCCGCGATCGGGAACGTCCCGACTCGGTTGTAGAGCGTTCCCTGGACGATCGAGGACATCCCGAAGAGAACGCGGTCGCAGTCGTCGAGATAGTGGCCAGCCGCGCTGTCGACGATGAGCGTCGGGTCGACGCCGTCGATCCCCGCGAGGGTCCGCGCCGTCTTGCGGCCGAGATACCGGGGTCTGGCCTCCGTGACGTACACATCGATGTGGTTTCCGTCGCTCGCCGTGAGTTCGATCGCCTCGAGGACCGTCGAGGAGTAATCGTGCGTCAACACCGTCGTGCCGTCGGCGAGCAGCTCGGCGGCGTTGGCGGCCGCCTCGTGTTTCGCGCTCTCGACGCTCTCGACGACTTCGTCTATTACAGCCTCGGTTTCGGCTTTCGCCGCCTCGATCGTGTCGAACGTCCCCGATCGGACCCTGGAGACGATCTCTAGTTGGGTGTTATGCAGCGACGCGTGAGACGGCTGAGCCCGTTGGAGTGCGCTGCTGTTCCGTTCGAGCGCTCGGAGGTACCCCTCGACGGTCGCGAAATCGCGATCGAGCAGCTCCCGAAGCGCGTTCGCGGCCTTGACGGCGACGACGGACGAGGAGTGGGTCTGCATCTCGCGGATCTCCTCGGCGGTTTCATCGATCATGTCCGGCTTGTCGTCGGGCGTCGGCATAGGCCTTCGGAACCAACGTATCCGGCGATCGGCCGGATGGCAACGCGTTCGGCCGTGAGCGCGCTGCTTATTCCGCTGGGCCCACTACGGCGATTCAATGACCGACGGGGCAGCGACGGGAGCGGGAATGGACGCCTTCGCCGCCCTCCACGGGAACGTCCGATCGGCGCTCTCCGAGCGTGGCTTCACCACGCCGACGGCGCCACAGCGAAAGGCCATCCCGCCGCTTTCGGCCGGCGATCACGGCCTCGTCGTCGCGCCGACGGGGTCGGGAAAGACCGAGACGGCGATGTTGCCCGTCCTCTCGGCGATCGCCGGACGCGGCCCCCGACACGGCGTTCAGGCGCTCTACATTACGCCGCTACGGGCGTTGAACCGGGATATGCGCCAGCGTCTCGATTGGTGGGGCGAGACGCTCGGTATCGAGGTCGGAGTCAGACACGGCGATACGACCGATTACCGGAGACAGAAGCAGGCCGAAGATCCGCCCGATATCCTCGTGACGACGCCGGAGACGCTGCAGGCGATGTTCACCGGCACGAAACTCCGACGGGCGATCGAGGACGTCGAACACGTCGTCGTCGACGAGGTCCACGAACTCGCCGCCTCGAAGCGGGGGGCGCAGTTGACGATCGGCCTCGAGCACCTCCGGGAGCACGCCGGGGCCTTCCAGCGGATCGGGCTGTCGGCGACCGTCGGTGATCCGACCGAGGTCGGGCGGTTTCTGACCGGCGATCGTGGCTGTGCGGTGATCGAGATCGAGGCCGGCTCGAACATCGACGTTCGGATCCGAACGCCCGAGATCGAACCGGTCGACGAGACGGCCGCCGGCGAACTATTGACTGACGCCGAGATCGCGAGTCACGTCCGAGTGATCGACGACCTCGTCGCCGAACACGACTCGACGCTCGTCTTCGTCAACACCCGTCAGACGGCCGAGGGACTCGGATCGCGGTTGAAATCCCACGGGACGGATATCGGTATCCACCACGGCTCGCTGTCGAAATCGGCCAGGATCGAGGTCGAAGACCGCTTCAAGGCCGGAGAGATCGACGCCCTGCTGTGTACGTCCTCGATGGAACTCGGGATCGACGTCGGCCGGATCGACCACGTGATCCAGTACGCGAGCCCCCGGGAGGTCAGGCGGCTGCTCCAGCGGGTCGGCAGGGCCGGACACCGCCGCGACGAGGTCTCCTCGGGAACGATCGTCGCGACGACGCCTGACGACACCTTCGAGGCGATGGCGATCGTCGACCGGGCCGAGCGCGGCGCGGTCGAGGCGGCCGGGATTCACCACGCCAGCCTCGACACCGTCGCGAACCAGATCCCGGGGCTGCTTATGGGGTTCGGTGAGCTGTCGGCGGCTCGAGCCTACGAGATCGTGACCCGAGCGTACCCGTTCCGGAACCTCTCGGAGGGGGATTTCAAGGCCGTCGTCCGGGAACTATCGGGGAGTCGAGTGCTGTGGCTCGACGAGGACGCCGACCGGATCGAGAAGTCCGGCGGGACCTGGCAGTACTTCTATGCGAACCTCTCGATGATCCCCGACGAGGCGAACTACACGGTCGAGGACATGGCCT
>CAYQWI010000238.1:2857-3805 GCA_964421165.1 uncultured Natronomonas sp. | reverse complement strand
GTCGACACGATCTGGATGGACGGCGAGTTCGTCGACTGGGACGACGCACAGACGCACGTGTTGACCCACACGTTACATTACGGGACAGGGGTTTTCGAAGGCGCTCGGTGTTACGATACTGTCGACGGCCCGGCGCTGTTTCGTTGGGAGGAGCACCTCGATCGGCTCTTTCAGTCCGCGAAGATGCTCGACCACGATATCGATCACACGCGCGAGGAGATCACCGACGCGACGCTGTCGCTCATTCGCGAACAGGAGCTCGAATCCTGTTACATTCGTCCGCTCGTCTACTACGGCTACAATTCGCTCGGCGTCTCGCCGGAGGAGTGCCCGACGAAGACGATGGTCGCGTGCTGGCCGTGGGGGGCGTATCTCGGTGAGGAAGCGATCGAAAACGGCGTCGACGTCATGGTCTCCTCGTGGCGCAAGTACGCGTCGAGCCAGATCCCGACCAACGTGAAAGCGACCGGTCCGTACATCAACTCGATGCTCGCCGGCGAGGAAGCCCGCCGTAACGGCTACGTCGAAGCAATCGTCTTGAACAAGGAGGGAAACGTCGCGGAGGGCCCCGGCGAGAACATCTTCATGGTCAACGACGGCGAGATATACACGACCGGGCTCTCGGAGTCGATCCTCGACGGCATCACCCGAAACGCCGTCATCCGGTTGGCTCGCGATCTGGGCTACACCGTCCACGACGAAGTGTCGATCAGCCGCGGACAACTGTACACCGCCGACGAGCTGTTTTTCACCGGGACGGCAGCCGAAGTCACGCCGATCCGAAGCGTCGACGACACGGAGATCGGAAACGGCAGTCGCGGTCCGGTCACCGAAGAGATTCAACAGCGGTTTTTCGATCTCGTCGAAGGGGAGCTCGACGGCTACGACGAGTGGTTCCTCGAAGTCTGATCGCACCCGAAAGGATCCCCGACCGATCCGTCCGCATCT
>CAYQWI010000238.1:0-2847 GCA_964421165.1 uncultured Natronomonas sp. | reverse complement strand
CCGTGTGGGTAGGGAGGCACTCTCCGGACAGTTCGACTGCCACGGGTAGAATACCTTACTAGTTTGGTAGTATACCCATATATAATCCCTCTTTTAAAATATTGGTAACGGTTGATGTGATAGGGTCGACCGGCGGACACTGTGATACCGTACCAGTTGGCAAGCAGCCGTATCCCCTCCGCGAGCGAATTGTTGAACGGGTGTACACATCCATGATAAACCCCAAACGACGGAATGTACTGAAACTGATCGGCGGCACGGGTGCGCTAATCGCTGGCGGTATCGGAACCGCGGGAGCGAGGGGAGGGCCGCCGAGTGACGGTGAGACGATCGTCGATATCGCCATCGACAACGATTTCGACGTGTTGGTCGCTGCAGTCCAGGAAGCGGGGCTCGCCGACGCTCTTAGCGCCAACAGACAGCTGACAGTGTTCGCCCCGACTGACGAGGCGTTCGAAGAGCTGGCCGACGAGCTGGGTGTCGAGGTCGAGGATCTACTGGAACTCGAAAATTTGGAGGACATCCTCCTGTACCACGTGACAAGCGGGCGCCGGTTCGCCAATTCAGTCGTCACCGCCCCACGGACCAAGATGTTGAACGGCGACACTGTGGACGTTGATGGCACTGAATTGAACGACGGGCAAGCAGAAATCGTGACGCCCGACATCGGAGCGTCGAACGGCGTCATCCACGTCATCGACGGCGTATTGCTCCCTTAAACGCCGTCGGATCGGCGTTTTGACCCCCGATTTACAGCTGGTCTCCGCTACGATTCCGAAACGGACCCTCGGAGAGCAGATCGATCTGCCCGTGTCCGTTTCGGAAATCGAAAACGGACTCGAACCGAAGGACCTGATACGGCGCTAAGACGAACTCCCACGGTATCAGTCCTGTACTCTGGAAACGCGATACCGACGGGTTTTCAGGCGACGAAGAGCGAGACGCTCGAACCGCGTCAGGAGGAACGGAACGGGGGGTCGATTAGTAGAACGCGATCGGCGTTCCGGCGGCTTCTTCTTGTGACACCTTCAACAGCGCCTCCTCGAAGTCCTCCCGTCGAACCTCGGTCCTGCCGTCCCGGATCGCGAACATGCCGGATTCCGTCGCGAGGCTTGCCAGTTCCGCACCGGAAAAGCCCTCGGTATCGGCCGCGATCTCGTCGAGATTGATCCCCGGATCGAGCTTCATTCCGTTCGTGTGAATGTTCAGGATCTGTCTCCGTCCCACTTCGTCGGGTTCCGGCACTTCGATGAGCCGATCGAACCGCCCCGGTCGAAGGATCGCCTGATCGAGCATATCGAAGCGGTTGGTCGCCGCGATAATCGAGATGTCGCCGCGACGATCGAAGCCGTCCATCTCCGAGAGGAGTTGCATCATCGTCCGCTGGACCTCGGCGTCTCCGGACGTTTTCGACTCGGTCCGCTTTGCGGCGATCGCGTCGATCTCGTCGATGAAGATGATGGCCGGCTCCCGCTCGGCCGCCATCTCGAAGAGATCGCGGACCAACCGCGCACCTTCCCCGATAAACTTTTGCACGAGTTCGGAACCGGCCATCTTGATAAACGTGGCGTCGGTTCGATTGGCGACGGCCTTTGCGAGCATCGTTTTCCCCGTTCCCGGCGGGCCGTACAACAGCACGCCAGTCGGCGGTTCGATACCGACCTTCTCGAACATTTCGGGGTTCGTCAGCGGATCCTCGACGGCTTCTCGAACCTCCTGAATCTGTGTTTCGAGTCCGCCGATGTCTTCGTACGTGACATCGGGCTTTTCTGCGATCTCCATCGCCTGCGCTCTCGCGTCCGTTTCGGTATCCAAAATCGTCTGGATCGCAAAGGAGTCGTTGATCGCGACGCGATCACCGGCGTCGAGTCGATCGTACAGGCGCGGGGAGACATCCGTCAGTACCTCCTGATTGTTCCCGTGCTGTTTGAGGAGCACCTGATCGTCGGTGAGTTCCTCGACGGTCGCGAGATACAGCGAGGACGTTTTCAACGCGTCGTTTTCCTTTTGAAGGTCGGTAACGTCCTCTCTGAGGTCCGATTGGCGTTCGCGTGCGATCTCTAATTGCTCCGAGAGCTCGTCGTGGACTCGGGCGACGTCGACGTAGTGCTCCCGGAGAGCGGTCAACCGCTCGTCGACCGACATGTCGGGGTCGAGATTGAGCGTGGGCCGGTCGGGGAGCGACGGGCTATGCGACATTACCTGCGGTAGGTGTCCGAGATTAAAAGGATCTTCGGGTGGGGGAGATGTTTGCATGGGATCGAACACACCGACCGCGCTCGGTTCGTGTCGTGTTCGATGGGTCAAAAACGGCGACTCCGGGTCCTCGGCTACACTAACGACGCGAATTCGTCGACCATCTCGTCGTAGGTGTCGATGGCCGCCTCGACCGGCCCCGATGCGGACATATCGATACCGGCGACCTCGAGCAGTTCGAGCGGGTACTCCCGCGATCCCGATCGGAGGAACTCACGATAGTCGGCTGCCGCGGATTCACCCTCCGTGGCGATCCGGTCGACGATCGCGTTGGCCGCGCTGATTCCCGTCGCGTACTGGTAGACGTAGTACGCCCGATAGAAGTGCGGGATCCGCATCCACTCGCGCGCGATCCGATCGTCGACGACCGCGGGCTCGTAGTAGTCGGCTTTGAGATCGCCGTAGAGTTCGTCGAGCCGGTCGGGCGTCAGCGCCTCCCCCGCGGCTTCGAGCTCGTGGGCTCGGTGTTCGAAGTCCGCGAACATCGTCTGTCGGAACAGCGTCGACCGGAACCGTTCGAGATACTCATCGAGGACGTGGCGGCGGAACCGTTCGTCCTCGACAGTTTCCAGCAGGTGTCGCGTCAAAAGC
>CAYQWI010000237.1:0-3823 GCA_964421165.1 uncultured Natronomonas sp. | reverse complement strand
CCCTCGTCGTTGACCGAGAACCCCCGTTCGAGAAGCAGGCGGATCACGGCCTGCTGGCTCGGACTGTCCTCGAACTTCCGCATGATCTCGTCGAACATCTCTGTCTCCCGACTCGGGGCGTGCCGTTATATGGGTTATCGTCCCCCTTCGCGGAGCGAAGCCACTCCTGCGGCTCCGACTATCTCCCGCTACCGGTGCGACGGCCGTCTGACGGGTGTTTAAGCGGACGGACGGTCTCGTGTGGGGCATGTACACTCGCCGGCATCTGCTCGGAACCGTCGCCGCTGTCACCGCGATCGGCGGCTGTACTGAGGCGCTCGGTGACGACGGCGAATCGGATCGAACGGACGGAGACATCGTCCGACTCGATGAACTGTCGGTACAGAACAACCACGACCGCGACCATCGGGTTCAACTCGCCGTCGAGGGCGACGGCGAGATGCTGCACATGGGAACGTACGAACTCGACGGTAACGGTGGCGATCGGACGATCGACGGCGAGTGGAACGACGCCATCGGCTCCTATCGCGTTCACGCGAAGCTCGGCGACGGCGAGATACGAACACAAGACGTGACCGACGGCGTCAGCGACGACGCGAGCTGCGTTCGCGTGCTCGTCAGAATCGACAACGACGGTGATCTCGGTGTGTGGAACGGCACCGACTGCGATCCGAACGCGGACGATTCGGACTTCGAGAACGTCTAACCGAACGTTCGTTCGAGCTCCGATTCGAGTTCGTCTATATACGTCTCCAGTACCGCTTCAAAGCGCTCTTCGGCGACGGTGACGCCCGTCAGCCGACTGTAGGGTTCGTCCGGCACGTCGACGTAGAACTCGCCCGCGTCGTCGTCGTAAAACGGCTCGGATTCGTTGAGAACCTGCTGGTCGATCCCGTGAATCAGCGTCGAGTCGTACTCCTCGTTCATCCGGTTGAAGACGTTCTTGTACGCCTGCTGAAGCTGCGGAAAGAGATCGACGTACTTCTGTTCGTCGAAGGTTTCGGCGTCCATGGGCGGCGGTTAGGCGTCGACCATTAAAAGGCGGTCGGAGACGGGCCGACCGCGTTCGTCCGAACGCAACCGATTTCACTCAGACGGGCTATCGGGTGGTATGTACCGAAGCGGTCGCTTCGTCGCCGAACGCATTAACCCGACGACCGACGAACAGATCCAGCCGAACGGCGTCGATCTCACGCTCGATGCCGTCTTCGAACAGCGCGAACCGGGACGAATCGCCCGAGACGGCAAAACGATCGGCGACCGGGACGCGGTTTCGCCGGTCGCCGACGCCGACGCGGAGGTCGACGCCTACCGCCTTGCCCCCGGCGGTTATATCGTCCGGTACGCCGAGACGGTCTCGATCCCGGAGGGGCACGTCGGATTCATCTACCCGCGATCGTCGCTGTTGCGCAACTCCTGTATGCTCAACACGGCCGTCTGGGACGCCGGCTACGAAGGGAGAGGTGAAGGATTACTGGACGTCCACCACGAGATCGAACTCGAAGCCGGAACCCGGATCGCACAGATCGTGTTCGCCGAGGCGAATCACGAGGACACCTACGACGGCAGTTACCAGGGTGAGAACCTGTGAGCGTTCGCGCGGAGTTCGACGCGTGGGCGGCCGACGGCCGCGATCGCGGGATGGAGAAACGGCACTGGCACACCGCGAAACACGTTCTGGCGCGGATGCCGGTCGAGGCGGGGGAGACGGTCCTCGATCTCGGCTGCGGAAGCGGATACGCCGCCCGGGCGCTACGGGAGGCGAAAGACGCCGGCTGCGCGTACGGCCTCGACGGCTCCCCGGAGATGGCCCGAAACGCCCGCTCGTACACCGACGATCCAGACGTCGGCTACGTCGTCGGCGACTTCGATGCGCTTCCGTTCGCCTCCGACAGCATCGACCACGCCGTCTCGATGGAGGCGTTTTATTACGCCGCGGATCCCCGTCAGACCCTCGAAGAACTCGCCCGCGTCATCCGTCCCGGGGGCACGTTTTACTGCGCCGTGAACTACTACGAGGAGAACGTCCACAGCCACCACTGGCAGGATAGCATCTCCGTCGATATGACGCGCTGGAGCTACGAACAATACCGCGAGGCGTTCCGTGAGGCCGGCTTTTACGTCGCCGAGCAGGACACGATCCCCGACCGCGAAACCGAGATCCCGCCGGAAAGCGAGTTTCCGACCGACGACTGGGAGACGCGTGAAGCGATGGTCGAGCGGTATCGCGAGTACGGGACGCTCCTGACTGTCGGCGTCGTGCCCTGATCCGGAACCGGCTCTCTACTCCGATCGCCGCCGCCACTCTTCGAGCGTGAACCCATCGTACTCCGTCTCCCGCTCCAGCTCCCACTCATCGGCGTCGAACTCAGGGTAGTAACTGTCGGCGTCGTACTCGCCGGAGACGCGGCTCAGCACCATTCGGTCGAGGTGTGGCTGGAACAGTTCGTAAATCCCGCCGCCCCCGAGCACGTAGACCGCGTCGGGCCCGAGCGAGTTCGCGACCTCGACCGCTTCCTCAACGCTCCCGGCGTGGTGGGCCGTTTCGATCTCGTGGTCGCGCTCCGTTCGGCTCAACACGATCTGTGCGCTGCCGGGGAGATCGTCGAGCATCGATTCGAACGTTCGGCGGCCGAGCACGACTGGCGAGTTTGCGACCCGATGTCGATACTGCTTTTTGTCGGCCGGGATCGAGTCCCACGGGAGTTCACCGTCGAGGCCGATCGCGCCGTTTTCGGCCACCGCGGCGACCGAAATCAGCTCCATTCGGCCGCTTTTTGGCTTCATGGGCTCACTCCTCGTAGCGCTCGCCGGCCGGGATCGCGACGTCGAGCCAGTTTTCCTGTGGCGGAAGCGGACACTCGTAGACGGAGCTGTACGCACAGAAGGGGCTGTACGCGAGGTTGAAATCTAACGTGAACGTCACGCCGTCTTCCAGCGCACCGTCGTAGTGTAACTCGATGTACCGACCGCCCGGGTACGTCTGTTGGCCCGTCGTCTTATCGCGGAACGGGACGAAAAGCGACCCTCCGTCCTCGTCGACGCGGCGGTACCCGACGAGCGTCTGTTCCGTGAACTCGCCGCGCTGGTCGGGCACCTCGAAGTGCAGCCGCGCCATCCGCTCGTAGAGCCGCTCGCCGTCGGTGCTCGTCTCCATCGTCACCGTCTCGTCGCTCTCGTCGAGTTCGACGGTCGCCTCGACGCGGTAGTCGGGATCCGGTTCGAAGTACGCGATCCCGTCGAACTCCCGGCGATCCTCCGGCCCCAGCGGCGAGTTGTGCGGTTCCAGAAACTGCTCGTCCTTCCGGTCGCGGTACGATTCGAGCTCCTCGCGCCACGAATCGACGTCGAACTCCGTGTCCATACCCGAAGATGGTCGTCCCGATCAATAAGCCGTCCGGACGCACGCGAGCGATCGGCGGTTCGAACGTCGCCGGTCGATACGTCTTTACGCGATGACGAGTCAGTTCCGTTCGTGTCCCCCGACGCCGACTGGCGGCCGATCTTCGGCCACGACGAGCCATACGACGATCAGATCGACGGCATCGAAACCGCGATCGAGACCGCCGAGGAGTCGGGGTTTCTGGCGCTCGAAGGCGCATGCGGCACCGGAAAGACCATGCTCGCGCTCACCGCCGGTATCCAGCTCGTCCGCGACCCGGACTCGGACTTCGAGCGCGTGTTCGTCCTGACGAGCGTCAAACAACAGCTCCGACAGTTCTCCGAGGACCTCCGGACGATCAACGCGAACCTACCTGATACGTGGAACTCCGTCTCGGCGATGACGCTCGTCGGGAAAGCGGACGTCTGCCCGTACAACCTC
>CAYQWI010000236.1:0-3891 GCA_964421165.1 uncultured Natronomonas sp. | reverse complement strand
AACTGTCATTGTGAACAAACGCAGTCTCAGTCCCGGATTCTCCGGGATCCCGAACCCGCTCTTCGCGGAGGATAACGCGCTCATGCTCTTCGGTGACGGCCAAGAATCGATGCAAGAGTGTGTCAATCACTACAACGACGCACACTGATCGCGGCCGGAGGTTCGTTCCCGTCGATGGCGATACGCTTTCGGCATCGACGACCGAACGCCGAGTATGTTCACTGGAATCATCGAGGCGACCGGCGAAATCGTCTCGGTAGAGGACACCGATGCGGGGCGTCGAATCCGCGTCGCCGCACCCTTCTGTGAGGAGCTCGGACACGGCCAAAGCGTCGCCGTAAGCGGCGTCTGTTTGACCGTCGAGTCGTTCGACGCCGAGAGCTTCGAACTGTTTCTCTCCGCCGAAACGCTCGAACGAACCGCGCTCGATAGTATCGAGATCGGTGACGGTGTCAACCTCGAACGCGCGCTGCCGGCCGACGGTCGCTTCGACGGCCACTTCGTGCAGGGTCACGTCGACGGCGTCGGGCGCGTCACCGAAATAGAGCAGATCGGCGGCGGTCCCGCGACCGAATCGAGCGGGGCCTCGTCGGACGAGGATACGTCCGACGGCGACTGGACGTTCGGGTTCTCGCTCCCGGCGGAACTCGAGCGATACGTCGTCGAGAAGGGATCGATCTCGGTCGACGGGATCTCGTTGACTGTCGCGGAGCTGCGAGAAGACGAATTTACCGTCGCGATCATTCCAGCGACGTACGAACTGACGACGCTTTCGGAGAAGGCCGTCGGCGATCCCGTCCACCTCGAGGTCGACGTCGTGGCGAAATACGTCGAGAAGCTGACCGACGGCTATCGATAGTTCGACGGCCCCGATCAGATCGACCCGACAGCGGGCTTTTTAACCGCGTCGGGGGAGTATCACCGACAATGAGTTCCGGGTCACGTTCTGGGGAGTTCTGTCCGAAGTGTGGCGAGGAGGTCGAGCGTTCTCGGGACGCCGACCTCCCCGGCGAGCCGCGCGATCCCGACGCCGTCCTCTGTGACGCGTGCTACTTCGAGTCGTTCGATCTCGTGGATGCGCCCGAACGGATCGAGATACGGGTCTGTAGCCGCTGCGGTGCCCTTCACCGCGGAAAGCGGTGGGTCGATGTCGGCGCGCGCGATTACACCGACGTCGCGATCGAAGAGACGGCCGAACGGCTCTCCGTCCACGTCGACGCGCGCGATATCGAGTGGGGCGTCGAGCCCGAACAGGTGGATCAAAACACCATCCGAATGCACTGTCTGTTCACCGGACGGATCCGACAGACGGATCTTTCGGCGGAGGTCACCGTTCCGGTGTACATCTCACGTGAGGTCTGTGATCGCTGTGGGCGGATCGCGGGCGATTACTACGCCAGTATCGTCCAGGTCCGAGGGACGGACCGGGTGCCGACACCGGAGGAGAACGATCGGGCGATCGAAATCGCCGAATCATACATCGCGAGGAGAGAGGAGACCGGCGATCGAAACGCGTTCATCACCGAAACGAGCCGGACCGACGACGGCGTCGATATGAAGATTTCGACGAACCAGATGGGACAGGGGATCGCAAAGCGAATCGTCGCTGAACTCGGCGGTTCGGTGTCGGAAGCGCCGACGCTCGTTACCGAGGACGGCGACGGGAACGAGGTGTACCGCGTCACCTTCACCGCGCGCCTGCCGCCGTACACGACGGGAGACGTGATCGACCTCGACGACGGGGACGGCCCCGTACTGGTGACGAGCGCCCACGGCAATTTAAAGGGCGTGCGGCTCGCGAGCGGCGAGCGATACGAGGCGTCCTTCGAAGACGGCATCGCCCCCGACGCGCGAAAGATCGGGGAGCGCGACGACGGCGAGGAGACGACGGTCGTCACCGTCGAAGACGACCACGCGGTGCAGGTACTCGATCCGGAGACGTTCGAGTCGAAGACGATACCGCGGCCGTCGTATCTCGATCCCGATGCGGAGACGGTCCCGGTGTTGAAACACCGCGGCGGGCTCCACGTCCTCCCCGATCCCGAAGAGACCGATGAGTGACCTCGTCGCGCTGGTGAAAAAGCCCCGGACACAGACAGCCATCGACTCGCTTCGAGCCGAAGGCGTCTACGACACCACGCGAAGCGTCGTCTCGCACGACGATCGGTACGTCGCGGTTCCTGTCGCCGAAGCGCCATCTGAGACGACCGTCGACTCGGTTCGCGAGCTGGATCTCCCGAAGAGGAGTCGCGGACTCGAGAGTATCCTTTCCGGACGGGGCGTCTCCGAAGAACTCATCGAAGCGGCGCCGTCCTCGTGGGCGACGCTCGGGAGCGTCGTCCTCGTCGACTTCGGCGACGTATCGGCCGAGGGAACGGTCGACGCCGAGGGGCGAGAGACGATCGGTGAAGCGCTCCTCGAACTGCACGGCAACGCCGACACCGTGCTCGCGCGCGGTGGGATATCGGGAACCCAGCGGGATCCGTCCGCGGCCGTCGTTGCGGGGATCGGCGATACCGAAACGATCCACGTCGAACACGGGACGAAGTACGCGCTCGATCTCTCGAAGGCGATGTTCTCGCCGGGGAACAAAGCCGAGCGAGCGCGGATGGGAAACGTCGTCGACACGGGCGAGCGCGTCTTCGATATGTTCGCCGGCATCGGTTATTTCACGCTACCGATGGCCAGAGCGGGCGCGACCGTGACAGCCGCCGAGATCGATCCCGAATCGTACCGGCTACTGGTCGAAAGCGCCCGCCTCAACGGCGTTGCCGAGAATATTCGAGCCGTTCTCGGGGACTGCCGAACCATCGAAACGACTGCTGATCGAATCGTGATGGGCTACTACGAGGCCCACGAGTACCTTGATACCGCACTCGATTCGCTCGAGGAGGGTGGGACGGTCCACCTTCACGAAGCCACCCCCGAAGCGCGGTTCCCCGAACGACCGGTTGAACGACTCTGCGCTGCTGCGGCAGACACTGACCGAACGGTCGAACGCCTCCACAGCCGTATCGTAAAGAGTCACAGCGAGGGCGTCGTCCACGGCGTCGTGGACGCCGAACTCGGATCGGTCTGATCCGGATATCCGGAGCATCCCGTTTCGACGCTCGTCGCGGTCGTGGGAGTTATAAGATCCGGGTAGCTACACGTTCGTATGACGAAACAACAGATCATCGCCGTTTTCTTCGCGTTCTTGATGGGGATGTGGCTGATCGCGACGGCAGCGACGCTGCTGTGACCCGTCCCCCGACGACCGTCGAAACAGTGAGCAGTCTTCGGTGACCGTCGGGAAACCCGATCTGGCGGTCCACATTTATAAATACGGCCGAAACCAACTACCGGTATGGCCGAATTTACGTTTCTCGAACTCCACTTCGAGAACTCCGATCTGACCGCGAACGCACCGTTCAGCCGCGGGGGCGACGAACAGTCCGAAGCTGGTGACGGGGCGTTTCGAGAGGAGGCGGACTCGAACCGGGGGACGGTACTTGCCGCACTCATCGGGCTCTGTTTCTGCATCATCGTCGCGTACGTCGTTCGCAAGCGTCTGTTCGGCGACGAACCTGCCGACGAGTCCGCCGTCGGGACATAGCGACCAGACCGACCGCCGGAAAAGCTTTCACTGGTGGTCGGCTAGCGTATTTGTGAGTATTTTCCGTGCTGTACAGGCTGTCGCCGACTCCGACGGCGACGGCCCCATCGACTGGACGGCCGTCGGGACTGCGGCCCGTGCCGGGACCGACCCCGGCGAGCTATCGCTGACGGAGGCTGAACGTGACGGCTACGCCGACGACGTGGCCGACGCCAGAGACTCGATACGAACGGCGAGCGGCGTCGACTTCGACCTTCCGGAGACCGTCGAGATTCAGCACCGCCACCACTGGATCG
>CAYQWI010000235.1:0-3892 GCA_964421165.1 uncultured Natronomonas sp. | reverse complement strand
GAAGATCAGCCCGCCCACGATGAGCATGGCGGCCACGAACGCCTCGACGGTGTGTGCCTGTCCTCGCATACTACCACACCCGAACCGTCAATCGATACTGCTGGCCTTGGATCGAGACCGTGCGTGTAGCGACGGCAACATCGCTTGGAACGGACTCGGAATTCGATAGGGTCAGATCCACTCCATCGACCGTCGCCGGCTCCGAAGCGGGTGCATCGAGTTCATGTATCGTGATCTTGGCGTTCCGGCCGTCGAGCGAGAGGGCGCTATCGAACGGGTCGAAGTCGGCCTCAGTTGGGCAGGAGTCTCCGGGTTCTTGTTCTTCGAAGAAGGCAATCACACAACCGGAAGAAAGCGTTCCGGGTTCGGCGCTCGAAGCGACGAGAATATCGCCCGAAAGCGCCGTCGCGGCCTGATCGGCGACGACGAGTTTCGCCCCCGATCCGCCGGCGAAGGGATCGAACATCGTCGGCGCGTACGTGATGACGAAAATTACGGTGAGAAGAAAGACGCTCATACCAACCGCGAAATCGAGCGTCGTCTGCCCGCGTTCGCTCCCGTTCATATCAGCATGAACACCACCAGCGCGATCGTGGGCAACACGATGACGAACTTCAAGCTGGCCATGATACTCACTTCGCGGATGTACCCGGCGATGACGCCGGAGATAATACCCTGAATCGTCACGGCGTGGAAAAACAGCATCGTCAGTTCGTCGACGTCGAGGCCGCCTCCGAAGCCGCCGGGTGCGTCGGCAGCGTCACCGTCCGATCCGGCTTGGTCGACGAGTCCGGCCATCGTATCGAGGAACTCGACTTTCAAAAGCGCCATCACGCCGACGAGCGTGACGAACGTCATGATGATGATGACCATCTGCATTCGGGTCTGAGAGCGACGTTCCCGCTCGATGTCGTCTTGATTTTCCGAAGCTTGCGCCGCCGTCGAGAGGACCTGAGTGATCTGACTCGACGCCTCCTGTGCCTTCGAGATGAGTTTGACCGTCCGAGCCAATCGGGGGATGTGGTAGTTGTTGTTGAACTCCCGGAGAGCCGTCCGCAGACTCGTCCCGTAGTTCACTTTCGAGTACATGATCCGGAACTCGTTCGCGAGCCGCCCGGAAGACGTGTCCGCGACGACTTTCAGCGATTCCAGAAGCGTCATTCCGGTATCGTTCGCGCTCGACAGTTTGCGGAGCGTATCCGAGAGGTTGTTCGTGATCGCCCGCCGCGAACGGACGTTCCACTCGTAAAAGATCGTCAGCGGGATGAGTGTGACGTACAGCGGCAGGTACACCCAAAAGAACGTCCCGCGGATCGGCGCGTCCATCATCCCATCGAGCGTCGTCGGGGCGAAGCCCGCTCGGACGGAGACGGCGACCAACACCAGCGACGCCGGGATCGTAATCGCGAGCACGGCGAGCGGATACGTCTTGAAAAACAGATCCGGTCGGCGGAGGATCTCTTTGGTCATATGCGTCCCCTCGCGGGATTTGATTCGGTCGAATATCGAGCGTCGGTTCGCGTACGATTCGATCAGGCCGAGATCGAACATTCCGTTAGACTGGTCGGCGAACTCGTCGTCATCGAGCTGTAGATATCCGTCGCCGACCTCGTCTTGAACGACAGTCGAAACGAGGACGAGAAAGCCGACCCCGATGAGCGGGATCAACCCGTAAACAGTCCCATACAGCAGCATGTCCTGCGCCTCACCAAGCATCGACATGATGACGAGGATAATGATGAGAAGCAGTGGGAACAGAGACAGCGTCATGTACATCTCCCCGAACAGCTCCAGCGTCTCCAGGACGGTCTCCTGTTCCTGCTTGGAGGTTCGCATGTGCTTTTCTTTTTGATCCTCCAGGAATCGCTCCATATCCCCGCCCGAGTTGATTATCGAGAGCATATCGGTGAGAAACTGGCTCAACTCGTCGGAGGGCGTCTGCATCGCCTGGTTCCGGACGGCGGTGCGATAATCGGTGTCGAAATACTCGGTTTCGAGAACGATCGACTGAAACTCCTTTGCGACCTCGCCGTACGTGTCGTCGGCGCGGGCCATCGCCTGCAGAATTTCGAGTTGATTGAGCCCGCCGACCGACAGCGCGTACATAAACGAGATCGAATCCGAGAGTAACACGTTGATCTCGCGTTTGCGGGCGTCGGCCTCCAGATACGGTTTAGCGACCATGCCGCCGAAACCGCTACCGAACCCGATCGAGCCGAATAGCAGTCCCGACAGTACGATGAGGAATGGAAGTTTCAGATCGTTGGCGATCGAGAGGTACGGCTCCGGAAGCGGCAAGCCGAGAAATACGGGTGGTTCGGTGACGACGAACGTGACCAAAAGCCATCCGACTAGTGTGCCGATAACCCACAGCGAAAGCCCGGCGATAACGCCGACTCCGAGCGATTTCGAGAGGTACAGTTCGACGGTCTGTGGGATTCTCGCCTCGGCCAGTTTCCGTTCGAGGTTCCCCACGAAATCGCTATTCTCGTCGAACAGTCGGCGATAAAGCGGATAAAACGCATCCGCCAACACGTCGGACATCTCAGGTGCCGGTGCCGATTGAACGCTCATAACTCCGTCTCGTCGCTGTCATCGGAACCGAACTCGTCGAGGTCGGGAATGTCCGGATCGTCGTCCGGGTCTGACCCGAAGCTATCGGATCCGATACCTCCATCGGTCGATGCCGCATCTCCCGCCGAGTCGAAGTCGGATTCAAAGTCGAAATCGAACGGAACGTCTTGGGAATCACCATCTTGAATCTCTGTCGTAACGTCGACATCCGCGTCAGCTTCGACGTCGAGCGCCTCGACGAGTCCGTCCTCCGGAACGTCCCCGCGGTACTCATCAAGTAGCGAGTCAGCCTCCTCGAGTATGCGACCGGTGTTCTTTCGGATCTCTTCGCTGGCGTCCGGTCGCGGAACCATCGCCTCCTTGTCGGGGTCGATATCGATCTCGACCGATTCCATCTCGCGGAGATCTTCGAGCGACCGTTCGAGTTCCTCGTTCGCGATGAGTCGGAGAATAGTCTCAGAATCGTTGACGAACGCCTGCAGCGTCGCCGCGACCTGCGTGTAGGTGTTCAACCCTTCGTGGATGAGATACGCGAGGACGATTTCGCGGATGAACAGTTCGTGATCGATCCGTTCGCTGCGCCAGCCGCGATCGAACGCGATCGAATCCAGCGTGTTCGAGTCACCCATCTGGAGGAACTCGTCAGTTTCGGCCTGCCACTGATAGACGTCTTGGACGTTGATTTCGTCGTTTTCGGGGTCGTAGTGGTTGATCTCAGTGATCGATTTGTTCCGCCTGACTTTGTTGTCCTGTACCCGAGTCTGTGTCTGTATAGACACGAGATCGAGCGCCGTGAACATCGTCTTTGAAACGTTGATCGGTTCGGTGGTGAATCGTTTTATCACCTCGCCGACGGAGTCGGCGTGGAACGTCGTGAGCGTGGTGTGACCGGTCGACATGACCTGAAAGAGGGTTCGACCTTCCTCCCCGCGGATCTCGCCCATGACGATGTACTCGGGACGTTGCCTGAGCGCCGCCTCCAGCAAGTCGAACTCGTCGACGTCGCCCTTGTCGTCGTCGCTGAATGAAGGACGCGTGACGCTTGCGATCCAGTTCCGTTGCGGGAGCTCGACTTCGCGGGTATCCTCGATCGAGACGATCTTCGCCTTGCTCGGAATGAAAAGCGAAACGGCGTTGAGCGATGTCGTTTTCCCGGAGGCAGTCCCGCCCGCGAAGACGAGCGATTTGTGGTTCTCGATCGCGAGCCACAGAAAGGCCATCTCTTCGAGCGAGAACGTGTTCCAGTTGATGAGGTCGATCGGCGTGAACGGAACGTCCTTGAACTGCCGGATCGTGTAGTTCGTCCCGTGATCGGACA
>CAYQWI010000234.1:0-3900 GCA_964421165.1 uncultured Natronomonas sp. | reverse complement strand
GTTGTTCATGATGCAGGCGGCCCAGCCCGAGCGCGACTTCGATTGGTCCGAACAGGGCGTCCAGTCGGCGTACGCCTTCCTGACGCGGCTGAAGGAGCTCGTCGACGCCTACGCTGCCGGCGAAATCGAGACGACGCCGGAGACGGGACCGATCGCCGAATACGTCGACAGCGAAACCGAGGCGGCGGTCGTCGTCGCGACCGAGGAGTACGACGAGTTGGTGTTCAACACCGCGGTCCGGGGAGCCCAGACGCTCGTCGGCACCCTCAGACAGTACCGCGAGTACGCTGCGGTGCACGAGGGGACGTTCGAGGAAGGGCTGTCGACGGCGATCAAACTTCTCGCACCCGTCTCACCGCACATCTGCGAGGAACTGTGGGAGACGCTCGGGAAGGACGGCTTCGTCCTCGACGCCGACTGGCCCGAGGCCGACGCCGACCGCGAAACCGTCGAGAAACGACAGCGGCTCGTCGAGAACACCCGCGAGGACGTCCGCCAGATCGTCGACGTGGCGGGCATCGACGACCCCGAACGGATCGACATCGTCGTCACGCCCGAGTGGAAGTACGACGCGTTGAATATCGCGATCGACAGCGACGCGCCGAACGTCATCGGTGAGTTGATGGCCCACGACGATATCAAGCGCCACGGCGAGGACGCCGCGTCCTACGGGCAGGAGCTACAGGAAAACCGGGAGGCGCTCCAGCGAACACTCGATCCCGAAACCGAACTGAGTGCGCTCCGATCGGCGACGTGGCTGATCGAGCGGGAGTTCGACGCCGACGTGCGCGTGTTGGCTGCCGACGAGGCCGACGAGAGCGTGTCGAAGAAGGCCGAGCCGTCGCGGCCGGCGATCGACATCGCCGAGTGAGCCGCGAGCTATAAGCCGGTTCGGCCCCGGCGTTCGATATGATCGATCTACGAAGCGATACGGTAACGAAGCCCTCGCCGGAGATGCGGCAGGCGGCCGCCGAAAGCGAGGTCGGGGACGACGTTCACCGCGAGGACCCGACGGTGAACGAACTGGAGGCGACGGTCGCGGAGCTTCTCGACAAGGAGGCGGCGCTGTACGTCCCCTCGGGGACGATGGGCAACCAGATCGCCGCCCGCGTCCACACGGACCGCGGCGACGAGGTGCTCGTCGAGCGCGAGAGCCACATATATAAGTGGGAACTCGCCGGACTGGCACAACACTCGGCGCTGCAGGTCCGGACGATAGACGGCCGCTCGCGCGGGATTATCACGCCCGAAGCGATCGAGGAGAGCTACGTCGAAGCCGGCAGCCACACCGCGGGAACCGGCCTCGTCTGTCTCGAAAACACACACAACAGCAAGGGCGGGCCCGCCATCGCGGCCGAGCGGGTCGACGCCGCGTGTGCGGCCGCCCGCGAACGCGACGTTCCGGTTCACGTCGACGGCGCGCGGCTTTTCAACGCCGCCGCGGCGCTCGATATCGAGGCCGCGCGGCTCGTCCGCGACGTCGACTCGGTGATGTGCTGTCTCTCGAAGGGGCTGGGTGCGCCCGTCGGATCGATGGTGGTCGGTACCGAGTCGTTCATCGAAGAGGCGCGTCGGACGCGCAAGCTCCTCGGCGGTGGAATGCGACAGGCGGGGATCGTCGCCGCGCCGGGGCTGCTCGCCCTCGAAAACCGTCATCGACTGACCGAAGACCACGAGAACGCCGAACGGCTGGCCGCTGGGCTGGTCGATATCGAGGGGCTGTCGGTCACCGAACCGGAGACGAACATCGTGTTGGTCGAACCCGACGAGCCAATCGGGTCGTTCGTCGAACGCTGTGCGGAAGTCGGCGTTCGGTGTGTCGAGTTCGGCGAAGAGCGGGTCCGGTTCTGTACGCATCTCGGCGTCGATCGCGAGGACATCGAGACGGCGATCGAGCGGGTGGCGGGGAGTTACTGACTCGCTACCGCCGTTTTCCGTCCCGCATCCCCTCCGAAAAGCTGAGTAGCGTCTTTCGGACGAACAAAAAGAGCCCGAAGATGAGGAGCAAAAGGACCGTGATGATGCCGACCAGGACTGGGTCGACACCGAGGAAAAGCGGCGACTGAGTGCCGGCAGCGGGGGTCGGCGCGTGGATCACAGACATATACGGAGGTAACGGCGAAGCGGCAAAGTCGTTTCGGGAGAAAGGACATAAAAACTCATACCGATGGGTCCGATATTCAACCGCGATGAGCCTTCTGCCCTCCAGTCCGGACCTCTCGCCGGAGAGCGAACCTCGGGTCGTCGGCCTCGACAGCGAGGAGGCCGACGAGCTGATGGCGGCGTTGTCTTCCGAGACGGCCCGTCGAATCCTCTCCGCGCTTCACGAAGAGCCGGCCCCGCCCGGCGAACTCGCGGATCGCGTCGACACCTCCCTCCAGAACGCCCAGTATCACCTCGAACGGCTCGAAGGGGCGGGAGCGATCGAAATCGTCGGAACGGCGTACTCCGAGAAGGGGCGGGAGATGTCCGTCTACGGACCCGCCGACAGCCCGCTCGTCATCTTCGCCGGCGAGAAAGAGCGGCTCTCCGGGCTCAAAGCCGCGGTATCGCGGCTGTTCGCCGGATTTCTTGTCCTCGGCGTGGCGTCGGCGCTCGTTCAGGCAGTGTTCGGAGACGAGCTGTTGGGCGACGACGAACCGATCGAAGAGGAGGAAGCCGAGGCGTTCGACACGGCGGACGCGCCCGACGAAGAGCCGACACCGGTGGCCGATCCTGAGCCTGAAGCCGCCGACGGCCTGCTCGCGATCGTCGAAGGGGTCTTCGCCGCCGGTATGCCGCCCGGGCTCGCGTTCTTCCTCGGCGGCGCGATCGTCCTCACGATCGTCGTCGGGGCGAGGTACTACCGAAGTCAGCCGTGACTGGGGCTTTCAGCGCGGGTATTCGACTCCGGTTTGGATAGCTCAAACGTCGGTTTGACTCTACGGGGGCGTTTTATCAGTCCCGGGCGAGCCTCCGAACGCGCTGGACGCTTCGGCCCTCCCCGACACCGGTTTCTCGTCCCCCGGCGTTCGGCGCGTTCTCGCTTTTTGTCTCAGCGGCTCTCGCGAGGCTCGACGACGAACCGCTCGAACACCGTTCCGGACGGTTCGACGAGCCGTCCGCGGGCGAGAGTCTCGAACTCGTTCCACTCCAACTCGGCGTGAGCCGGACGGTTCCAGCGGGGGTCGGCGTGGCTCCCGGGGTTGAGGATCGGGACGACGCCGTCGGCGAACGCCGGCTCGTGGGTGTGTCCGCGAACGAGGAGATCCGCGTTCGACTGCCGAGCGAAAAGCGACAGCGCGGTGTCGGTGTGTTCGTGGCCGTGAACGACGGCGATCCGGAGCCCGTTCCACCGGAAGACGCGCTCGGTCGGAAGTCGGTCTCGAACGCCCGGCGCGTCCGTGTTTCCGGAGACGCCGTACACCGGCGCGTGCGATTCGAGCGCGTCCAACACGTCGACCGTCGTAAAATCGCCCGCGTGGACGATCGCGTCGGCGAGTTCGGCGGCCTCGGCCGTCCGCCCGGAGAGCCGCGGATCGTCGCGGCCGTGCGTATCCGAGAGCGCGAGAAGCATACCGGTGATACGGCGGGGATCGGTAAGTGTCCAGCGACGCTCCGGACGCTATCGGACGGCGGACCGTGCCCTTTTTCGCGCCGAGTTACCAACGGACGGTATGCTCAAAGCGGGCGTCATCGCGGTCCAGGGCGATGTCGCAGAACACGCCGACGCGATCCGACGGGCGGCCGAACGCCACGGCCAGCGCTGTGAGATCGAGACGATCCGGTCGTCGGGGATCGTCCCGGAGTGCGAGCTGCTCCTCTTGCCGGGCGGCGAATCGACGACGATCTCGCGACTGCTTCGCGACGAGGGGATCGACGAGGAGATCCGCGCGTTCGCCGCGGCCGGCAAGCCGATCC
>CAYQWI010000233.1:0-3901 GCA_964421165.1 uncultured Natronomonas sp. | reverse complement strand
ACTTCAACCTTCTAACCAGTGATATTAGCCGATTAGACCGCTATTCAACACAGCAGATATAGCGGGAACAATGAGCCTTGCCGAGGCGTGTGGCGGTTTGTTGATGGATATAAATAAAACCGTACAGCAACTCGATCGGGACGAGACGGCCACTCGCGGGTACGTACATCGGCGACGGGATCGGCGGGCTGTTAGCGGCGTGATACTTGGCTGGTCTTACCTCATCGCTTCGAAATCACATGCCTGACAGTGGGAGTAACCGACTGTCGGCAGACGGGCTCGAAATACTCGAGGAGTGGACTCACAAGCTGTCGAACGCAGAAACCGAGGAGGAACTCTTTCGGGCGGTGACCGAAATCGTACTCGACGATTTACCGCTCTCGGAGGCGACTATCTACTGTTTCGATAGAGAGACCGCGAGTCTACGCCCGGAAGCGACCTCAACGGTGACTGCCGGGGCCGTCTTACCCGGTAACGATCCTGTTTGGGAAGCGTTCAGAAACCGGACGACCACTGTCTTTGAAAAAGCCGAAACGGACCGAAGCAGCGATGAGACGAACGACCATCTGTTCGCGGTTCCTGTCGGTGAGGAGGCAATCTTGGTCGCGGAAGGAGCGGACAGACTGGACCACGACAGCAGAGAGATCAGAGCCGCACAGCATCTCTGTTCGATCGCCGGATCGGAACTGGGACGGATACAGTGTAAAAAGCAGTTGGGAGAACGCGACCGGGAACTGGAACGGCAAACACGAACACTCGAGCGGATCGAACGGAGAGCGGAGGCGTACAGAGTCGTATCTCAGGTGGCGATCTCGGCCGATACGCGGGAGGGGATGGAGCAAGAAATCTGTGACCAACTCATCGAGGACGACGCCATCCAGTTCGTCTGGTTCGGCGAGCTGAATAGAGCGAACGGGCGAATCTCACCTCGATCATGGGGCGGATCCGAACAGGGATATCTGGAACGGACACCGTTCGAACTCGACGATGAGGGCGAACCAGCCGTCCGGGCAGCCCGCAGAAAGGAGGTGTGCGTCGTCGATAACCTGGCTTCCGAGTCCGTCGACGAACGGTGGCGTTCGGAAGCGCTCGAACGGGGGTTCAGATCTATCATGGCGATTCCTCTGTCGCACAACGGAATCCTGCATGGAATTGTTACCGTCTATGGCGGCCGACCGAACGCGTTCGAGGGAGCCACCGAACTGGCGAGAGATACGGGTGATCTCATCGGTCACACGATCACCACGCTCCAGTGTCGAGACGGACTGTTGGCCCACACATCAACGGAGTTAGACGTTGAAATAACCGCTCCGGCGTGCTTTTTCGTTCGGTTCGCTCGAGAGACCGAAACCAACGTCTCCCTGGAAGCGATGTCCCCGAAAGAAGACGGATCGATCCTGGTCTTTGTCAGGGCTGAAGAACCCGAACTGTTCCTCGAATATGCCGAAAGGACGGTCACTGTCAGTTCCATCCAGCGACTCGATGACGACACGAACGGGGAGGTCATCCAAGCTCGGTTCGACGATTCGTTTATCGGCTCATACCTGTCGATTCACCGAATGGTCCTCGAGAGCGCCTCCGCAACGCCCAATGAAGCTCAGATTACAGTGTCGATCCCGCCGGGAATGACGCCGCGACGAGCACTCGAGATCATCAACGCCGAGTATCCGAACTCGACGCTGATCGCAAAGCGGGAGGGCAGAGAGAGGAACAACGGATCGATCACGAGCCGAACCGACCTTCTCGAGAGACTCACCGACCGCCAACGGAAGGCCGTCGAACGTGCTTATCGGAACGGTTATTTCGAAATCCCCAAAGACGTGACCGGTAAGAACGTGGCCGCGTCGATGGACATTTCGACATCCGCGTTTCATAACCACCTCCGGGCCGCCGAATCCGAACTGTTTTCGTGGCTGTTCGATAACGAGACCGACTGATCGAGATCGCCTTCGATCGACGAGCAGTACACGGATTCTCAGCGGCGCACGAAGGGCCAACCGGTCGACCAGCTATTGGGTTCATATATTTAATATCCCAATATATTCGTGTAAATATAATCCCCTCCATTATAGAGGTTGAGCAAATTTATGTCATACAATAACAAGTATGGGCGGCTACAAGATAACTGACGACGATCGCAAACGGGTAAACGGCGATCGTCTCGTCGATGAAATCGGGATCGATCGCCGGGAGATCGAATGGCGAAAGGAGTTCACGCAGTTCGGTCGACCGGACGCGGTACGGCTCTCGGGGATGTCGGAACTCTTCGAAGAGATCGCCGACGATCTCGTCGAGCAGTTCTACGACCACCTTCAGTCACATTCGGAGGCGGTTTCGATTCTCGACTCGTCGACGAAACCCGTCGAGGCACTAAAGGAATCCCAGCGGAGATATCTCATGGAACTCGGAAGCGGCCAGTACGGCCCGGAATACTTCGAACGTCGGGCGCGGATCGGCAAGATTCACGACATGCTCGACCTCGGTCCGAAGTTCTATTTCGGGGCCTATACCGTCTATTATCGAGGAATTATGGAGGCGATCGGTGAGGAGGTAAAACGGGAAGTGAAGCGGTCTGACGGCGGTAGTGCTGTCTCCGAAACAACCAGCGCCCCCGGCTCGGAGCCCACCGTGGACGTGGATGCACAACGGTCGGCTGAGAACGACGAAGCCGTCGAGGCCGCGGTCGGTACGATGATCGAACGGTCGATGTCCGCACTCAAACTACTGAATCTGGATCAGCAAGTCGCGATGGACACCTACATCCACGCGTACAGCCGGCAGATCGAGGAGGAACTCGATCGACAGCAGACCGTCGCCGACGAGGTGCAGCTGTCGATGGGGGGGCTCCGGGACGCCTCCGAGGCGGTCTCGGAGAGCTCCCGGCAGATCAACGAAATCGCGGACGAACAGGCCGAGCGAATGCAGACCGTAGCCGACGAGGTCTCGAACCTGAGTGGAACGGTCGAAGAGATCGCCGCAACCGCCGACGATGTCGAATCGAGGAGTTCCGAGGCGGCCACGCTCGCGAAACAGGGTCAAGAATCGTCGGAGGCAGCGCGAACTGCGATGGAAACTGTCGGTGAAGCCGCAACGAGTGTCGCCGACGACTTCGATCGGCTCCAAGAGCGCGTCCAGGAGATCGATTCCATCGTCGACGTCATCAACGAAATCGCCGAGCAGACGAACATATTGGCGCTGAACGCCTCGATCGAGGCCGCACGCGCGGACCAAGAAGGCGACGGGTTCGCCGTCGTCGCGGAGGAGGTAAAGTCACTGGCCAACGAATCACAGCGGCGCGCCGGCCAGATCGAGGAGACGGTCGAACAGATCCAAACGGAGACCGACGAAACAGTCGAAAGTCTCGAGGAGACGACAGAAGCGATAAACGAGGGCCACGAGCGCGTCGAGGAGGCCATGGACCGGCTGACACAGATCGTCGATTCGGTCGAGGCTACGGCGGACGGGATCGCCGAAGTCGCTTCCGCTACCGACGAGCAGGCAGCTTCGACTGAAGAGGTGGCGACGATGGTCGACGAGGTCTCCGAACAGGCCGAACGCGTCCAGGCCGAAATCGCACAGGTCGCCGAAGCGACGGAGGAACAGAGCTCCACCGTCGAGGAGATCGGAGAGTCTCTCGACCGACTCACGGACACCACGTGATCGATCCATAGCATGTCGGGTCAGATATCCGAACCCGAGTCTGTAATCGACGGACAGTGGGGGAATGATACGATCACAGTACTTCACGTCGACGACAAGCCCGCCTTTACCGAGGTGTGTGCGGATCTGCTCGAGCGGGAGGGAGATCGACTGGGGGTCGAGACGGCGACGAGTGCGACGGAGGGACTCGATTACATCGCCGAAGAGCCCCCGGACTGTATCGTCAGTGACTACGATATGC
>CAYQWI010000232.1:0-3920 GCA_964421165.1 uncultured Natronomonas sp. | reverse complement strand
GATTCACCACGATGATGTACGCCATCGCGAGAAACGTCGTCGCTCCGGCGATCGTTTCCGTCCGGAAGTCGGTGTTGTGCTCCTCGAAATCGAAGTAATCAGCCAGTGAATCAGCTACACCCATGTTTCACGTACGAGCACACCGTAGGACGGACATATAAAAGTTATCGTCAGCTTACCGTAAAGGATGTTCATATTCTTGAACAAATAGATAGATTTATTCTCGCTTTATTAACGCGTCCACCGGAGCGCCCGTGTGCGACTCGGCGCGGGTAATCCCCTCGTCACCGACCGCGATGAGCGCGAACACGCCAGTTACATCCGCCCCGGCCGCGGTCGCGATCTCGAGGAGCAACTCCTGGGTTTCGCCCGACCGGATAAGATCGTCGACGACCAACACTTCGTCGCCCGGGGAGATCGCGTTCGCCGGCAAGTAGTAGTCGATCTCGATTCCAGAAGAGAGCCGCTGTCTGACTTCGATGAACTCCTCGACGGCCGTCTCGCGGGATTTTTTCGCGTAGGCACAGCGAGCACCGAAATGTCGAGCCATCGCCGCAGCGAGCGTGATACCGTCGGTCGCCGCCGTCAAGACGATGTCGGGAGGATCGATTTCGAGCAGTTCGGCGGCGACGGGCGGGACGAGCGATAAAAGCGCCTGATCGAAGACGAGCCGCGAGTTATCGACGTATCCCTCGTCGTCGACGGCGATGCGGGCGTCGAGTTCCGTAGAGAGCAACTCGACGCCGACCCCCGAGACGATTTCGCGTGCCCGCTGTTCTCCCGGGAGAACGTGCCCGTTTACGTATCGGTTCAAATCACCGGCCGGCAGCCCGGTTTCCGCTGCGAGATCGTCGTACGTGCGCGACTCTTTCAACGTTCGCAGCACGTCGACCGCGCGCAACTGGAGGGCCGCCTTCTCCGAGCGGTTCATACCTCTAACTGGGTTTTCGCACGTGTTTGAATACTTCGGTGTCGATTTTTCCGCGAATACACAGTATAGTGTGTATCTACTCGCGATCGGCCAAAAGCTCCGACGCCGTCAGCAGCGATTCGAGTTCGATGTCGTGCTCGGCGAGGTTTTCGCGAGCGCCCTCTTCGCGGTCGACGACGACGAGAACGCGGTTAACGACCGCGCCCGCCTCTCGAAGGGCCTCGACGGCGTCGATAGCGCTTTGTCCGGTGGTCGCGATATCCTCGAGGACGACGACCTCTTCGCCCGATTCGAACTCGCCTTCGATCTGGTTTCCGGTACCGTACTCTTTGGCCTTCTTTCGGACGATCACGTACGGTCGGTCCGTCTCGACGGCGGTCGCCGCGACGAGGGGGACGGCGCCCAACGCGACTCCGGCGAGTCGGTCGTCACCGACCCGTTCTGCGAACGCCGCCGCGATGAGTCGAAGACAGCGGGGATCCGTTTCGAAGACGTATTTGTCGACGTAATACTCGGATGTTCCGCCGTGTGAAAGCTCGAATTCACCGAATTTCACCGCATCGGCGTCCCGGAGCGCGTCGATGAGTTCTCTGTTGGCCATATCTGAGTCTCCCGCGTCGAGACCAAAAGCGGCGCGGAATCGAATCGATCTTCCCGTTGTTGACCGCCGGTGAGCCGCGTCCGGTTTGTCGATCGAAACCAACCTTCTTGTACTCACCTCTCTCACACGCGAGTATGGGACTGTTCGACCGGCTCCGCGGTGGGAGCGGGCCGCGGGTCGCCTTCGTCGGGATCGACGGCGTACCGTACTCGCTCATTGCCGACAACGAGGAAACGTTCGAGAACCTTCATTCGATGGCCTCCGCCGGCGAGATCGATTCTATCGTCCCGCCGGAGTCGAGCGCGTGCTGGCCGTCACTGACGACCGGCGTCAATCCCGGTGGAACGGGCGTGTACGGTTTTCAGGACCGAGAGATCGACAGCTACGAAACGTACGTACCGATGGGGCAGGACGTCCAGGCGACCCGACTTTGGTCGCGCGTCGACGACGCCGGGGGCGAAGCGACGGTGATGAACGTCCCCGTCACGTTCCCACCGGACCGGGATATTCAACGGATGGTCAGCGGATTCCTCTCTCCCGGTGTTGAAAAGGCGGCGTATCCCGATGAGCTTCGAGAGACGCTGGAAACGCTCGATTACAAGATCGATGTGAACGCCAAGCTCGGACACAAAGCGGACAAAAAAGAGTTCATCGAGAACGCCCATCGGACGTTAGACGCCCGGTTCGAGGCGTTCAAACACTACATCGAACAGGGCGACTGGGATCTTTTCTTCGGCGTCTTCATGACGACAGACCGGGTCAACCACTTCCTGTTTAAACACTACAAACAGGACGGCGAGTACAGAGCGGAGTTCCTCGAGTTCTACGCGAAGCTCGATCGCTACCTCGGGGAGCTCCGGGAGCTACTAGACGAGGAAACGACGATGATCGTCGCCTCCGATCACGGCTTTACCTCACTGGAGTACGAGGTCAAATGTAACGTCTGGCTCGAAGAGAACGGATGGCTTTCCTACGACGACGATCACGACAGCCTCGGCGACATCTCCGATGAGACGCGGGCGTACTCGCTCATCCCCGGTCGGTTTTACCTCAATCTCGAAGGGCGCGAACCCCGCGGCGTCGTTCCGGAAGACGAGTACGACTCGGTTCGTGCGGAGCTCAAAGCCGAACTCAAAGCACTCGAAGGCCCCGACGGCCGGAAAGTCGCCGACCGCATCGTAACGAAAGAAGACGCGTTCCGCGGACCGCACAGCGATATCGCGCCGGATCTCGTCGTGATTCCGAACAGCGGGTTCGACCTCAAGTCCGGGTTCCGCGGCGGTGATTCGGTGTTCGACACCGGGCCCAGAAACGGAATGCACAGCTTCGACGACGCCTGCCTGTTCATCGACGATCCGAAGGCCAAAATCGAAGATGCGGACCTCTACGACATCCCCCCAACGGTCCTCGAACTGCTCGACATCGAGGTAAATCGGAGCGAGTTCGACGGCGCGTCGCTAGTTTGAGACGCGCTGTCGTTCGAACGATCCTTGGGTTTATCAATAGTGACGGGACCAAGATCGCTGTGCCACCGAACGACCCCACTCGAGACGCCGTCGAACGTCGGTTACACGCCGTCGAGCGCGCACTTGCCGAGGATGGCATCGACTGCAACGACGAGCTATCCGATCGGATCGATCGAATCGAGGAGCTGGAGACACGCATCGCGGAGCTGGAGGCTGCAGTCCAGGCTCTCCGTGGATACGTCGGGTCGGTCCGGGCGATAAACGAGGATGTCGAACGACGGGCAGATCGAGCGTTCAGAAAGGCAGCGGCCGTCGAACGGAACGTCACACCGACGGACAATGATAACAGCGATAGCGATGACGGATCGGAGAAGGCGGTGCCGTTCGCCGGCCTTCGAGAACGGCTGTGATCCGGGTCGTTCTCGCCGTCGTTCTCTCGGCGACGCTTCTCGGGGTCGCGCTGCCGACCGCCGAGCGCGCTGATCGGGATCGAACCACGTCATTGGCGATCGACGAGCTAGAGCGAACGGCCGACGCCGCGGATCGGCTCGCGGCCGAAAACGACCCGGTTGCATCAACTGAGACGCCCGCGGCAACGACGATCGAGCTTACCCCACCGGAACCGACGTTCACCGGGAGCGGGGGACGCGTTCGAATCGACGACGAGCTGCGATGGTCGCCATCGACGGGGGCATCTCGGACAGTCTCCTCGACGGTTCCAATCCGTGTCGAAGATCCGCTCGTCATCACCGAACGGACGCGTCTCCGGCTCCGTTTCGTTCGGCTCGACGGGAGACCTGTCGTCCAGATACGACCCGAAAGCGACTGATAGCGTTCATCGGATTGATCCTACAGACGGCCACAGGCCACAAGCTTATTACCGACAATGTCATGAGTTCTGTTAAAGCGAATGTCGCTCACC
>CAYQWI010000231.1:0-3930 GCA_964421165.1 uncultured Natronomonas sp. | reverse complement strand
CGCGTCCTCATCGGGATGTTCACTGTCAGTCTCCTGTTAGCGATCCCGTTCGTCCCGCCGATCGCCGCCGTCGCAGGCGCACTCGGAGCCACGCTCGCCGACGGTGTCAAGCCGATACTAAAGGGATACGTCGTCGACGACAATCTCACGATTCCGGTCGTCGCGGCCGGTGCGATGTGGGCGGCGTTAGCCTTCGTGTAGCGTCCTATAACAGCGCCAGCGGGACGCCGAACGTGATCGCGAGCCCGACGATCGCGAGTACGAACCCCAACGCGATCTGTCTCGTCGTATACTCGCTTTGGGGGGCGGTCGTTCGCTCCGAACTCGAACCGTGCGGGTGGTGATCGTGCCCGTCGTGTTCCTCGTCGCTCATACGCTGTCTGTGTGTCCCCGTCACTTTGAGCTACCGCTTTCGGACATCTTCGATCGCGGGCTCCGTTCACCGCTCTCTCGATCTCGAACGTGCGGTTCGGGCCCCAGCGTTTCCCACGGCTGGCTATCGAGCCACTCCGCTAACTCGACGAGCTGTTCGCTCGCGGCCTCGAATAGCTGTTCACCCTTCTCGGCGGAGGCGTCCGTCGGATCGCCGAACGCGCCGTTGTAACTGTTTTCGATCGCGTCGTAGTACAGCCGCGCTCCGTTTCGCTCGTTGTCCGCGGCTTCGACGTCGACACAGCCGTCTTTGCGAGCTGCTTCGAGTTCCCCGTCGCGAACGAGATCGGCGAGGTACCACACCATCGAGGTCTCTTTCGGTCCGGCGTGGGGGCCGTTCTGCTCGAAGAGCGAATCGACCAACTCCGGGATCGATTCGTCCCACATCCACTCAATGGCGTAAGCGACTCCGTCGCCGTGCAGCCGACGACCGACCTCGCGGAGATGAATGACGTTTCCGCCGTGAGCGTTGACGAATACGATGCGGTCGATGCCCTGGTATACGAGGCTCCGGGAGAGCGATTCCATGTACTCGCGGAAGGCGGGGGCGTCGACCGAAAGCGTCCCGTGAAACTGTCTGTGATGCGGGCTGACGCCGATGTTCACCGTTGGTGTACAGACGACGTTCGCGGACTCGGCGGCGGCGCGAGCGAGTCCCTCCGCGATGACGTGATCCGTCGAGAGCGGGAGGTGCGGCCCGTGCTGTTCGGTCGATCCGACCGGTACGAGAGCGGTCGAGGTGTCTGTCAACTCCGCGCCGACTTCCGGCCACGTCGCGCTACCGAGATACATACCGGATGGTCTCCTCCCGACATTAAGAACGTGTGCCTTCCGACAGCGCATCGTTCCGCCTGTCAACGATCCCGATCATCCGTGTCGGAGGAACTGCAGTAGAAACACGACGCCTCCGGCGATCGCGAGCGGCCCGTACGGACGTGCGGTAACGCCCGCTATCGCGGCCGAGACGAAGAACGCTCCGGCGAGGATCGCATATCCCAGAACGCGTGCCGTCGGATCGTCGGGGCGCTCCGTCCGGAGGGTGAACTCGTCCCGTTCGAGCCGATCGAGCAGACGATCTGCCCGCGCCGGAAGTGCCGCCAACGCCGGGAGTGAGCGACTGAGATCGGACGAGACGTCCGTCACGATCGCCCGGAGCTCGGACTCGAACAGCCCGCGTTCGAGCAGGAACGTCCGGACGAAGGCGACGAAGTCGAACTCCGGATCGAGCTCGCGACAGACGCCCTCCGCGACCGTCCCGACCCGTATCAGAAGCATCACGTTCGGCGGGATCCGGAAGGGGAACTCATGAAGCATCTCGAATAGCTCCTCGATAATGTCGTGCCACCCGATTTTCGATTTCCCCTCCAGATTCTGCATCGCCAACGCCAGCACGCGTCGAACGTCCGCCCTGTCGGCGGTCGGCTCGAGCACTTCCAGCGCGAGGAGCGCGTCGATGAGCCCGTCGATGTCGCGTCGGGCGAGGGATCGATACAGGTCGACGATCCGCTCTTGGGTCGCCGGATCGAGCCGCTCGCTCATGCCGAAATCGTAGAGCAGCAACCGGCCGTCGTCGGTCACCGCCAGGTTCCCCGGATGCGGGTCGGCGTGGAAGACGCCGTGTTCGAGCCCCATCGTGAGATACACGTCCGCGATCCGTTCAGCCATCTCGGTCGGCTCGAGTCCCCGCGATCTGAGCGCCGCGTCGTCGGTCACGGGCTCGCCTTCGACGTACTCCATCACGAGGACGCGCTCTGTCGTCATCGATTCGTTCGCCTCGGGGATTCGAACCCGATCGTCGCCAGCGAAATTTCGGCCGATCTCGCGCATCATCCGCGCTTCGCGTTCGAAATCGAGTTCGTCGAGGATGATCCGCTCGAAATCGTCGGCGATATTTCGTATCGAGTACTGTTTCTCCTCACCCATCGCCGCTCCGACGATCGGCACGAGCCGACGGATCACCCGCAAGTCGCGCTCGATCCGCGGTTTTATGTTCGGCCGTCTGATCTTCAGCGCGACCGTTTCGCCGTCGAGTTCGGCGGTGTAGACGTACGCGAGCGATCCGCCGGCGACCGACGCCAGCGTCGACGGATCAACGGTGTCCCCTAACTCCGAACGGACGATCGCTTCGGGGTCCTGTTCGGTCGATTCGGGGACCTGATCCTGAAGCGTCGCGAGGGTCTCGGCGTATACCGGAGAGACGAGGTCGGGACGCGTCGAGAGCACTTGCCCGACCTTTATAAAAGCCGGGCCGAGCGAGAGAAGCGTTTCGACCAACCGCTCCGCCCGGCGTTCGTGCGTTTCCGTCGGCAGGGTCCGGGAACGGCCGATCAGGAGGAATCGACGTCGGTCGCGGGCAAACGCGACCGCGAACGGGAACAGTCGAACGACGACCTGGAGGAGTCGGATGTAAAAACCCTTCACGGCGATCCCGTAGCGATTCCGGTTCGATCGCTCTCCGGTCGTCCGAACCGACCGTCCACACGTCTGGAGGTCGTGCTCCCGTTGGCATTCGTGTAGAAAACGCGTTCAACCATATTGCATAAATGACATGGTGAAATATAAAACCGGTCACCACCTATCCGGAATCGCCCGAATTTAACGGTTGGTTCCTGCGGTGAACTGCTGAAATAACACTGCTATCTGTTAGCAGCCTGATTAATCGGTAGCTCGATCTTATATTAGACAGATCTAAATATTGGATTTCTTTAGGCAAATTTATTGCCGTTCGGTACGATCACTCGTCCGATGGAGAGAAGTCCGGTCGTAGAAGAGTACATCAAGCGGGTGTATCAGCTTGAGAAAGAGTATTCTCGGCGGGTCCGAACGACGGAGATTGCAGAGGCTGTCGACCGAACGCAAGCATCAGTGACCCACATGATTCAAAAACTCGACGACGGAGGCTTCGTCGATTACAAAGAGTACAAAGGGGCTACAGTGACGGAGACAGGAGACGAAATCGCTCTGGAACTCATTCGAAAACACCGCCTGTTGGAGACGTTCCTTACAGAACAACTCGGCGTCGCCTGGCCCGACGTACACGAAGAGGCCGATCGGCTTGAGCATCACATCAGCGATGAGTTCACCGATCGGCTTGCCGATCTCCTTGGCAATCCACGAAAAGATCCACACGGGGAACCCATCCCCAACTCTGACCTCGCTTTTTCAACTGAAGCTTCTGAAATAGGACTCATCGACTGTGAAGTCGGTGACGTGCGTGTGATCGACCAAGTCCCACACCAGCAGCCAGAGATCCGCGAGTACCTTTTCGAGAACGGCATCGATCCAGGAACGACGATTGAGATTGACGAAAACCCACCAGTCGGACTCGTCACATTCACGAATCAGGAAACCGATTGTAGTGTCTCGATCCCGGACCGCGTTGCGCGACAGATCAAAGTTCGTCCGCCGCCACTGATGGAGTCGGCGTAAATTAGACATGTCTAAACTATGAATTACCTTAGTGAAATATTTAAATTAGGTGGGGGGTAGAGACACGTG